>JBJEDP010000084.1:0-8142 GCA_051872175.1 Candidatus Limisoma sp. | reverse complement strand
AAAGAATGGGTGCTGCCATTGGTCTATTCGTGCATCAATATGTCGAAGTCGAAAACGGGCGCACTCATCGTAATTCGCAACAATGTGCCGCTCGACAACTATGAAAACTCGGGCGACATCATCAACGCCAACATCAACACCCGACTCATCGAAAACATATTTTTCAAAAACAGCCCGCTCCACGACGGCGCTATGATTATCGACGGCAATCGAATTTGCGCCGCCGGATGCATTCTGCCGGTGTCGCACGACGAAGACGTGCCGCGACAACTCGGACTACGCCACCGCTCGGCACTGGGCATTTCTCAATGTTCAGACGCTATGGCTATCGTCGTTTCCGAAGAAACCGGCGCCATCTCTATTGCCTATAAAGGGAAACTATCACTCCGGCTCAATCCTACCGAACTCGAAGCGAAGGTAACGGAATTTGCCCGCGAACTCGAATAAAAAAGCATCGCAACTTGTTAAGTCACAATGCTTCACGTTGTACACCCATGGGGAGTCGAACCCCAATCGTCGGAACCGGAATCCGATATTCTATCCATTGAACTATGGGTGCATTCCGGTTTTGGTTCTGCAAAAGTAGTAAAGAATTCTCACACTCGCAACCTTCGTCGGCAAAATTACGACGAGGCTTACCAGCGGAAATATACGGCAAATGAATAGACAGCAATGCAGAAAACCGTTGTAAGTCCTGCAACGGGAAGGATGTAGGTTTGCTTGAACGAGGCACGGCTGTAGCCAAGATATCGGCGTGCAATGCGCTGTGCCACCCAATAGACAATGAACGCAATAAGCGAGCCGATAATGGCACCGACGAGCAAGTCGCCCGTGTAGTGCACGCCGAGATAGAGGCGCGAATAGGCGTTGACCGTTGCCCAAAGGAAGATAAACACGGTGAGTGTTCGCTTCCTGATGATTAGCGACAGAATCGTGGCAAGACCGAACGAATTGGCGGCGTGGCACGAGGGGAAACCGTAAGCGCCGCCGCGATAGTTGCCCACAATATGTACCATCCCGGAAATCGGATTATCAAGGTTCGCCGGACGGAGTCGTTCCACCAAGGGTCTAAGCACGCGAGCGCAAGTTAAGTCGGCAAGTGCGATGGTCAAGATTATCGCCAGCGCATAGAGCGTGGCGGTACGCTTGTCGAGGTTGGTATAGAGAATGTAGACTATAGTCGCACACATAGGCGCCCAAATCATTTTCCCCGAAAAGACACTCATAAACGAGTCCCAAAACGGAGAATAAAGGTGGTTGAGCGAGAGAAAAATCTCGGTATCTATGCTTCGTAGGAGTTCTATCATATCAACGTCTATCTAAGTCATCGTAAAGTGTTTGAATGAAAGCCTTGGCGCGTTCGGCATTGTAGGAAGCAGTACCCGTATCGACGGTGGCAGATTCCGCCTCATAGTTGTAAATGTAGGTATTTTCATCCGAGATTATACCGAACATTCCCGGCTCGGAAATGTAAGCAAAGTGCGGCGAATTCGGGTTGAGCACGTTTTTGCTGAACGAGAACTCGCTATGGTCGATGCCCAACTGGCAGAGCAGCGTGGCTGCCAAGTCGATTTGCGAAGCGTAGGTTTCGTCGATGCCTGTACGCGCGAGTGCACCACCGGCAAAAATCAGCGGAATGGCGTGGCGAGCCACCTTGTCGGTCAGTTTGGGGTAGCAACCGTAGTGGTCGGGCACGAAAACGAATAGCGTGTTCGCCCAGTTGCCTTTTTGGCGAATAGTTCTGACAAGCCGCCCGACGGCGTCGTCGGCATAGGCGAAAGCGTTTGCGCGCGGATCGGCGAAGCGGTTGTAGGGCACAACGAACGGCTCGTGGCTACTCGACGTTTGCACGATGCGCAGACGCGGCTTTGCGGGCTTCTCGGCAAGGTAGTCGGCAAGAAATCGGTCGACGAGATCGCCGTCGTTGGCTCCCCATTTGCTCATCTTTTGTGAAAGGGCAAAATCTTTGTCGCTGATTATTTTCTCAAAACCGCACGACACCAAGTAGGCGTTCATATTGGTAAAATCGGCGTCGCCGCCATAGTAGTATGCCGGGTCGTAGCCTGCCGCTTTCATGCTTTTAGGTATTGATGGCAGCGTTTCGGCTTTTTCGACGTATTTCATAATGCTCGTTGTGGGCTGAGCGGGATAGCCGCTGATGATTGACGTCAAGCCGCGGTCGGTGCGGAACGAGTTGGCAAAAAACCGCGTAAACGTCAAGCCTTGACGTGCGATGCTGTCGAGGCTCATGGCAATAGGCTTGCCACCGGTAACGGGCAGTATGTGGTTCGAAAAACTTTCAAGAATTAAGATGATAACGGCGGGGCGAGTTGTGTTGAGAATCGCCGGGACGTCGGAATTGTCAGGCGTTGGAGCAATCGTCGCCATAACTTCCGCGCGACGTTGGTCGGTAAGATAGCGAAACTGCGTGCCAAAATTCGTCTGATGCGATGCGCTGTAGAGCAGGCTGAAAGCGGGATTGATGGCGGCATGGTTGTAGCCTTGGTTTTGGCTGAAATACGCCTTGCTGAGGTTCATAGTCGATACGGTAAATCCGCTGCGGATGGGGATGAACAGAGCCGCTGTGGCAAGCAGCATAACAGCCGACGTAAGCCAACGGCGGCGCTCCAAGGGCACAAACCGAGGCTTAAGGAACAGGAAGTAAAAGCCGACGAACACTGCAGCAGCCCACAGTAGCACGGCGGCAAAACCGCCGACAGCAGCCCATGCGGAAATGCTTGCCAACGCATCGGCAGGCGACGACGCGAAGTAGAACACCGGGGTCATGTCGAGACGGAATCCCCAGTAGTCGTACAGCATAAGGTCGACAACAAATATCAACGATACGACGAGGCTTATCAGGGCGAAATAGCCGATTTCGACCCATTTAAGCCATTTTTTGCGGTCGTTAAGCGCCGATTCAACAACGAGCAACAGTCCGGGCAGAACGGTCAGATAGCCCGCCACAGCCAAGTCTATCGGCACGCCGTGAGCAAGGATACTGAAAAAGTCAGCCGGTCCGGCGAGGTTGATTGTACTGCTGTAGAAGCCTACAAAAACGGCTCGCTCGATGGCGAAAACCACAAGTACAAACAGATAGGTAAAAATATATCGCTTTATTTGGTTCTGCATTTCGTTATCGAAAGATTGTCAGTGCAAATTTACGTATTTTATTTGCGAAACTTCAGTTTTTAGCCAATATTTTTGACTTTTCGCCGAAAAAGTCCGAACTTCGCAAAAAAATTTCATAAATGATAACACCAGACCAGCTAAAAGAGACAGAAGAACGCAAGTTGGCGTTGAGGAGGTATCTTTGACATCGACAGCAAGCGTGTCGAAGTAGAAGAAGAAGAATTGCGCACCCATGTGCAGGACTTTTGGAGCGACCAAAAAGCCGCCGAAAAGCAAATGCGCAAGGTCAAAGAGTTGCATTACTGGATTGACAGCTACGAAGAGATTTCGAAGATGGTCGACGAACTTGCTTTGGCGTTCGACTTTGTCAAAGAAGGACTCATCACCGAAGCGGAAGTCGACGAGATGTATGCAAACGTGATTGAAACTTTCGAGAAGGTAGAACTTCGCAACATGCTACGTCGCGAAGAAGATAAGCTCGGAGCCGTGCTGAAAATCAACTCCGGCGCGGGCGGCACGGAAAGCCAAGACTGGGCGCAAATGCTTATGCGTATGTATCTTCGCTGGTGCGAAAACCACAAATATAAGACAACGATAGTCCACTTGGTGGAAGGCGACGAAGCCGGCATAAAGTCGGTAACCATCCAAATTGAGGGCGACATGGCTTACGGCTACCTGAAGAGCGAAAACGGCGTGCATCGACTCGTGCGCGTGTCGCCTTTCAACGCACAAGGCAAGCGAATGACGTCGTTTGCATCGGTGTTTGTAACTCCGCTGGTCGACGACTCTATCGAGGTGCAAATCAACCCCGCCGACATTTCGTGGGACACATTCCGCAGCGGCGGCGCCGGCGGTCAGAACGTCAACAAGGTGGAAACCGGCGTGCGTCTGCGCTACAATTATAAGGACCCCGACACGGGCGAAGTGCGCGAAATTCTTATCGAAAACACCGAAACTCGCTCGCAACTCGACAACCGCGAAAACGCGATGCGCCTGCTCCGTTCGCAACTCTACGACATGGAATTGCAACGCCGCATGGCTGAACAAGCGAAAATCGAAGCCGGAAAGAAGAAAATTGAGTGGGGTTCGCAGATACGCAGTTACGTGTTCGACGACCGCCGCGTCAAAGACCATCGCACGGGCTACCAGACGAGCGACGTGCAAGGCGTGATGGACGGCGACCTTGACGGATTTATCAAAGCCTACTTGATGGAATTTGCCGCAGGCGAATAGCGGCGTCAATCGATTTGTTCGAGGATTTTCTTGAGTTCTTCATCGGTCTTGGTAAGGCGAGCCTTACAAGCCTTGAGCAACTCGAGCGAACGCGACGTGTAGCGCGACAAGTTGTCGATGCTGCAACGGTCGGACTGCATTTCGGCAACGATGCGTTCCAACTCGTCGACTGCTTCGCTGTAGGTCATCTTTGTTATATCTTTTTCCTCCATATTCTTATTCTTTAATATCATTAATGGTTGAGTATGCTTTTCCCGAGGCGAAATGCGTCACAATGGCATCGCCGGGCTTAAGTTGTGAAGCATCGGTGACAAACTTACCGTTGTGCATCACCAACGAGTACCCGCGGCGCAACACCTGTCGCGGCGACAGCAGTTGGACCTGCGTGGAAAAGACCTCCAAGCGATGGCGTTCGCGATTCATCGCCGCTTCGACCGCTTGGCGGGTTTTCACGAGATAGAGTTGCAAATCTTTCTCCGACGTGTCGATGCGCGACTTTGCGCAGAGCGGAATCGACCGAGCGTAGTTGGATAGATTTGCCTTGGAGACTGCCATTATTTGCTTGACAGCGAGCGGAATAGTGTTGGCAATATAGTCTAACTGACGGCGCGAATCGACGAGCATTTGATTGGTAATGTCGGCAATCGTTTGCGAGATAGTGTCGAGTCGGGCAAGCGCCTGCTGCCCTTTATCGATGAGAAATTCCGCAGCAGCGGTAGGCGTTTTCACCCTCACCGAAGCCACTTCGTCGAGCACGGTATAGTCGCGGTCATGCCCGATGCCGACAATCGTTGGCATCGGGAAACGCGCCAGTGCGGCTGCCAGCTCATAGTTGTCGAACACGTTAAGTTCCGCCGTAGCACCACCGCCTCGAATCACAACGACGCAGTCGAACTCATGCTGATGCTCCTCGATGCGACGCAATGCGGCGAGCACGGAAGGCACGGTGTTGACGCCCTGCATATAGGCGGGAAAGAGTTTCGTATAGAACGCCAGCCCGTATGGATTGCGATGCAGTTGGTCGATGAAGTCACCGTAGCCGGCAGCCGAATCAGCCGACACGATGGCAATGCGCTGCGGTGCGTCGCACCACGGCAGACGTTTGTTGAGGTCGATTATGCCCTCGCGCTTGAGTCGATTGACGATTTCCAGCCGCAGTCGAGCCATATCGCCGAGCGTATAGGTCGGGTTGATGTTGGTGATAATCAACGACAAGCCGTATTGCTCGTGGAAGTTTGCGCTAACTTCGACCATCACCTTCATGCCCGATTGCAATGGTTGTCCGGTAGCTTTTTCAAAAGCGACGCGCAAGCGACTGTAGACGTTAGCCCAAATCACTGCGCGCACTTTTGCTTCGACGACGTTGGTCGTCGCATTTTTTTGAACGAGTTCGAGGTAGCAATGTCCGCCGCGGACGGTCACGTCGACGGCTTCGGCAACAATCCAACAGCGTTGAAGTTGCGGGCTGCGCATTAGAGCGCCAATCCGACGGCTGAATTCCAGCAGCGTGATTGCGGTTTCTTCCATCGCTACAGTCTCGTTATTATGTATGTTAGCCAACTTGACAGCCGGGCACAACGGGACCTTGCGGACCGATAACGACAAGGCTTCCGTCGGCATTTTCCGCAGAAAGAATCATGCCTTGCGACTCGATGCCCTTGAGCTTACGCGGCTCGAAATTGGCAACGAAGCACACTTGTTTGCCAATCAAGTCTTCCGGGTTGTAGTATTTTGCGATGCCCGACACGATGGTTCTGCCGCCCATTCCGTCGTCGATACGGAACTTGAGCAATTTGTCGGCTTTCTTAACTTTCTCACATTCCAAAACCGTACCCACGCGGATGTCCATCTTCATAAAATCGTCGAATGCCACGGGAGCGGCAACGGGTTTGGGCTCGAAGTTGGCAAGCGCATTGGCACGCTTCATATCGACGAGTTTCTTGACTTGTGCCTCAACAACCTCGTCGCCGATTTTCTCGAACAAGAGCTCCGGCTCGCCGATTGTAGCGCCTGCCGAGAGGATGTCGACGCTGCCGAGCGCGTTCCACGAGAATTCGTCCATTCCGAGAATCGTGCGCAACTTTTTCGACATAAACGGCAAGAACGGCTCGAAAGCGATGGCAAGGTTCGCCGTAATCTGCAAAGCCAAGTTCATAATCGTAGCCACACGACCCATGTCGGTCTTGGCGAGTTTCCAAGGCTCGGTGTCGGCGAGATATTTGTTACCGATGCGGGCAAGGTTCATAGCCTCTTTCTGCGCATCGCGGAATCGATATGTGTCGAGATATTTTTCGAGAGTAGCCTTCACGTCGGCAAACTCGCTAAGCGTAGCGCGGTCGTAGTCGGTAAGTTCGCCGCAAGCCGGCACTTTGCCCTCGAAATATTTGTGCGTAAGCACCAACGAGCGGTTGACGAAGTTGCCAAGGATAGCCACGAGTTCGTTGTTGTTACGCGCTTGGAAGTCTTTCCAGGTGAAGTCGTTGTCGCGCGTTTCGGGAGCATTTGCCGTCAGCACATAGCGCAACACGTCTTGCTTGCCGGGCAGGTCTTCGAGATATTCGTTGAGCCAAACCGCCCAGTTGCGCGAGGTCGAAATCTTGTCGCCTTCGAGGTTAAGAAACTCGTTGGCAGGCACGTTGTCGGGCAACTGATACGACCCTTCAGCCATAAGCATTGCCGGGAAAATTATGCAGTGGAACACGATATTGTCTTTGCCGATAAAGTGCACGATGCGCGAATCTTCCGACTTCCAATATTTTTCCCAATCGTCGGGCAACAACTCTTTGGTGTTGGAAATGTAGCCGATAGGCGCGTCGAACCACACGTAGAGCACCTTACCTTCGGCGCCTTCGACCGGCACGGGCACGCCCCAATCGAGGTCGCGGCTGACGGCACGCGGCTGCAAGCCGAGGTCGAGCCACGACTTACACTGACCGTAGACGTTCGGACGCCACTCTTTGTGCTCTTCCAAAATCCATTGACGCAAGCGCGGTTCCCACTTGTCGAGCGGCAGATACCAGTGCTTCGTTTCGCGAAGAACGGGCACGTTGCCGGTGATAGCCGACTTCGGGTCGATTAGGTCGGTAGCGTTGAGCGACGTACCGCAGGCTTCGCATTGGTCGCCGTAGGCACGCGTATTGCCGCAGTGAGGGCACGTACCGACGATGTAGCGGTCGGCAAGGAACTGATGCGCCTCTTCGTCGTAGTATTGCATAGACGTCTTTTCGACGAATTCGCCTTTGTCGTAGAGTTTGCGGAAGAAATCGCTTGCCTTTTGGGCGTGAATTTTCGACGTCGTACGCGAATAGACGTCGAACGAAATGCCGAGACCTTCGAACGATTCTTTGATGATTTTGTGGTAACGGTCAACGATGTCTTGCGGCGTTACGCCCTCCTTTTTTGCCTTGATAGTGATAGGCACGCCGTGTTCGTCGGAGCCGCCGACGAAGACAACGTCTTCGCCTTTGAGACGGAGGTAGCGTACGTAGATATCTGCCGGAACATACACCCCGGCAAGGTGACCGATGTGCACCGGGCCGTTGGCATACGGCAGCGCAGCTGTCACCATTGTGCGTCGAAATTTCTTTTCCATATATTGCGTCAGTATTTATTTTCCAAGTTTAATATGCAAAATTAGTGAAAACATAGCGCAATAGCAAATTTTTAACCGCATCTTTGATGCCAGCTGCGAAGCGGCCGATTAACCGCAACGTAGTTGCCGAATCGGGAGTTTGTCACTTTGGCCGCGTAACTATCTGAAAAAAATTCCAATGAATT
>JBJEDP010000083.1:0-8161 GCA_051872175.1 Candidatus Limisoma sp. | reverse complement strand
TGTTATGCCGTCGTATACGCGCGAAGGCAGTTTCGGTATCGGCGGTGGTGCAACCGGTTTGTTCCGCTTGGATAAGACCGATTCGATTATGGCTCCGTCCGACGTGACGCTTATTGGTAATGTGACGTTGAACAAGGTTTGTTCGCTGTCTGCCTATGGTAACATTTTGTACCCGGGACGAAAACTGCGCCAGTCCTATAAAATGGAGTTTACCTATTCTCCGCTTGACTTTTGGGGTATTTCTTTTTATGATTGTAATACGAATCCGACAATAGAATGGACTCGACAGCAGTTTGAGTTGAATACCGACCTCGTTTATAACCTTAAGGGTCCTATATACCTCGGTCTTGCGTTTGATTTGAATTACAGCTATGTAAAGTCGATTGACGATATATCATATCTTAAAGGTCAAGAGACTCATCAATTTTTTACGGGACTCGGCTTTACTTTCCAATATGATACGCGCGACTTTATACCTAACCCGACGCGTGGGCGAAACCTGACAATCCGTACAATTATACGACCACAGTTTCTGAGTGGCTTTGACCGCTCTCTTATCAATTCGACGCTTACATTCAATTGTTATCAGCGCTTGTGGAAAGGCGGTCTGCTGGCATTCGATTTATACGAAAGTTACAACAGTCAAGAGACGCCATGGTCGCTTCGCGAGGCGCTCGGTAGCGGTGGAATCCGAATGCGTGGTTATTATGCCGGACGTTTTGTCGACAACTGTATGGTGTCGAGCCAGATTGAAATTCGTCAGCACATCTATAGCCGCTTCGGTTGTGCCGCTTGGTTTGGCACGGGTGCCGTATTTTCCGATTACGGGAATTTGGGTAAAGAGAATTTTTTGCCTAACTTTGGCGTCGGACTTCGTGTGGAGCTAAAACATAACCTTAACGGTCGTATCGATTACGGTATGGGTAAAACCACCGGCGGGTTTGTGTTTAGTATCGGCGAAGCTTTTTAGTCACGAAATTTTGTTCTTATGTCAAAGAGTCTACGCAACAGCCGTATAGAGCTGCTAAGGATACTCAGTATGATGATGGTCTTGGGCGTCCATTTTGTGGGCGCCACTTTCGGATTGCCCACTTGTGAAGATTTACACCATCCAACGCCAACGATGGTTGCAAAGGAGTTGCTTGAGTCGTTGATGATTGTCGGCGTAAATTGTTTTGTGCTCATTTCCGGATTTTTCGGCATTCGTTTCTCGTTGCGCGGATTGTTGCGATTTACCGTCATCTGCCTTGTAGCATCGTTGACGGTTTGGGTATATCAATGGGCTGATACGGGCGAAACATCGCTACAATCGCTATGGGATGCTGTTCGCGTGTATTCCAATACCGACTTGTGGTTCGTTCCCGCTTATCTGGGACTTTACATTCTCAGTCCGTTCCTCAATGCCGGATGCGATGCGCTGACGAATCGACGTATGTTAGTGATGTTACTTGTGTTGACATTCTTAAATGTCTATCTCGGTTGGTATTGGTCGGGGAAGGTCAATCAGACCGGCTACTGCGTGATGCAACTTGTTTATGTGTACTTCATCGGGCGGGTGTTGCAGCGATTTTTGCCTCGATTGCAAAGACTCTCGCAGTATACTTATTTAATAATGTATCTTATAGCTACGTTGAGCGTATTCGTTTCAGCGTTATTTTTGCCTGATTATAAAACATTTGCTTACAATTCACCGTTCGTGCTTGCCTCGTCGGTTGCTCTGTTTCTGACTTTCGCAGTCGGTCGAGAGTTTCACAGCAAGGTCGTTAACCAACTTGCCGCAGCTTCGTTTTGGGTCTATCTGCTTCACAAAACGCCGTATTGTTGGATAAAGTTGCGCAATTTGTTGCTCAACTTCGATTCTCGATTTGATGGCGTCGAGTTTATAGGCTGGTGCTTGTTCCTGTTTTTCGGAGTGTATATATGCACGACAATCTATGGCTTGATATACAATAATCTTAGCCAAATGTTTCGCAGATAAGACGTTAGACGGCAGGTGTGTCTGCAAGTAGCGGTCGGATGAGCGGCATTAGTGCCGGTGGGGCAACGAGAATAGAGATGTTGCGGTCGTGCCTGAAGTTGTCGACTTCGGCACCTGATTCTTTGGCAATCAGCAGAGCGGCGTTCACGTCCCATTCGTGAAGATTGAGTTCCCAATAAGCGTCAAGAAAACCTGCAGCAACATAACAAGTGTCGAGAGCAGCCGAGCCGAGGCGGCGCACGTCTCTAACTCGAGGCAACACGCGGCTGAAATTGTCGAGGTTGTTGTCGGCGGTGGTGTCTTTGTCGACGGGAAATCCGGTAGCGACAACGGCTTGTCGAAGGCTTGTCTTAATTCCCGGCGTTATTCGTTTGCCGTTTAGATATGCGCCTTTGCCTTTGACGGCGTAGAAACATTCGTCGAGGTAGGGCGCATAAACGACACCGACAACGGTTTCGCCGCGATATTCGACGCCAATCGATACGGAAAAATGTGGTAAACCGTTGCTGTAACTTGTTGTGCCGTCAAGCGGGTCAATCACCCAACGGTAGTCGCTGTCGCAAGTCGACGCACCCGATTCTTCGGAAAGAATCGAGTGCGTCGGATATTTTGCTTTGATAGTTGAAATTATTAGTTGTTCCGAACGTTTGTCGGCGTCGGTAACGACGTCGCTTTCGTTAAATTTGGTTCGGATGTTAAGGTGGCTGCTGCGGAAGAGCTCCATTTGGATTCTTCCCGCTTCTTTTGCCATTGCGAGACAGTTGGAAAGTAATTCGCTCGTGTCAATCATTGTTGTCGTTATTCCTCTTCCGGAGTAATAGGGATTTGGCGTTTGAACACTTCTTTGAAAGAAATCAGCGACTCCGTTCTTGCCAAGCCGAGATTTTGGAGTTTGCCGTGGATAATGCTCATCAGATGTCGGTTGTTCTTTGCGTAGATTTTAATGAACATGTCGTACTGACCTGTAGTGATGTGACATTCAACGACTTCCGGAATCTTTTTAAGCCGCTCGATGACTTGGTCGAACTGCGACGGGTCTTTGAGGAAGAAACCGATGTAGGCGCAAGTGTCGTAACCAACTGTCGACGGATCTATGAGAGATTCCGAACCGGTAATTACTCCAATGGAGTAGAGTTTTTGAATGCGTTGGTGAATTGCGGCACCGGAAACATTACATTCGCGAGCGATTTCAAGATAAGGCTTTCGTGCATTTGCCGATAGCATTTCAAGGATTTTGTAATCCAATGAATCCAATTGAGAATTTGCCATATAGGATTTATTTTGTATTTTAGCAGTATGTTTTATTTCAACAAACAAAATTAGTCATTTAATTTGGTATTACGAATGAAAATAGAAGAAATTTCTGTTAAAAATATTATAATTGATAATATACGCCATCTATACGAGTCGGCGTTTCCTCGCGACGAACGGCGTGATTTTGAAGAATTTAAGCGTTTACTTTGCGCCCTGGAAAGCCCTTTCTCGGTGTATGCGTTCTTTGAGGAAGATGTTTTCGCCGGATTTGCAAGTTGTTGGCGTTGGGATGATTTCTGCTATTTGGAGCACTTTGCCGTCGAAGAGCGGATGCGCAACGGCGGTCGGGGAGCGCGCTATCTTACGGAGTTGGTTCGCCGAATGGTTCTGCCGATGATTATAGAGGTAGAGCCGCCCGAAGATGACTTGTCGCGGCGTCGTATCGGGTTCTACGAGCGAAATGGTTTTCGCTTGGCAGAGGGCATCGACTACGTTCAGCCGCCTTATAGCCCCGACCGAAATGCTATGAGGCTTATGCTGATGACACATGGCGATATTTGTCTTAAGGGCGCCGACGATGAACGCATTTTGCGCATCAAGGCGGACGTCTATGGTGCGGTTGACAAATAATTCGGCACGATTTTTGTTATTAATTTTAAAATTTGTTTATTATGATGAAAAAGTTATATCTCTTATTATTTGCGGCGGTGCTGTTGATGTCGTGTTCAGGCAAAGGAGATGCTTCGAAGCCTATAATCACTGTCAGTATAGAACCGCAACGCTATTTCGTCGAGAAGATTGCCGGCGACCGTTTCAAAGTGCGATGTATGCTCGACAAGGGAGGAAGCCCTGAAACTTATGAACCGTCTATGGCGAATATGATGTCGCTCGAAAAAAGTTCGGCTTACTTTTTTATGGGAAAACTTGGTTTTGAAACCGCGATTCGCGGCAAGATTACTGAATATAACCCGAATATAAAGGCTTACGATTTGTCGCAAGGTGTGACGATGCTTACGGGATGTCATCATTTTGATGCCGACGACGAACATGGCACCGACCCGCACATTTGGACGTCGGTTGCCAATGCCAAAATCATTGTTGCAAATATCCATGCGGCATTGTGCGAACTCGATCCCGACGGCGCAAAAATCTACGACGAAAACTTGCGCAAGTTCACTTCCGAACTCGACGAATTGCAGTCGCAACTTAGTGCTCGGCTTGCCGATTGTCGCGGTAAGTCGTTCTTGGTGTGGCATCCGTCGCTGAGCTATTTCGCAAACGACTACGGTTTGCAGCAAATCAGCGTCGAATACGAAGGCAAGGAGTCGCCATTAAAGTACGTTAAAGACAAGATTGATTTGGCAAAGTCGAGTGGGGCAACCGTTTTCTTTTTGCAGAAAGATATGGATTCGGCACAGGCAGCGTCCGTGAATGCCGAAATCGGGGCTAAGGTCGTTGAAATCAATCCGTTGTCGTATGATTGGAAAACTGAAATCGTAAAAATAGCAGATGCAATCGCTCAATGATAAAACAATAATTCGCGGCACGGGGTTGACAATCGATTACGGTTCGACGCCGGTGCTTGCCGATGTGTCGCTCTCGATTAACGACGGCGACTTTGTTGCCATTACCGGTCCAAACGGCGGCGGTAAGAGTTCGCTGCTTAAAGTGTTGCTAAAGTTGCTCAAACCGACTCAAGGCACTGTGGAATATTTCTGTAACGGTGATGCTGTCGACAGCCTGTCGTTCGGCTATTTGCCTCAAAAGAACAACATCGACAGCCGTTTCCCGATAACGGTAGAAGAGGTCGTTGCCTCCGGGTTGTTTGCCGACCGACAAAACCTTCGCGGTAGATTCTCGACAGAAACAAAACGCCAAATCGATGAAACTCTCGAGTTGATGGGCATCGCTGATTTGCGCCAACGCGTCATCGGTGCTCTTTCGGGCGGACAACTCCAGCGAGCGCTGTTGGGAAGAGCAATTATAAGTCAACCATCTGTGGTTGTGCTCGACGAGCCGCTTTCGTATATCGACCGCAATTTTGTGGAACAAATCTACAAAATCGTTGAACAAATTTCAAAAACGGCGACCGTTATCGTCGTCTCGCACGAAATGACGGTGATTTCCGAGCTCGCCAATCGCCATTGGCTCATCGACCATTCGTTGCTGGAATGCCATGCATCGCATCACTTCCTGCGTACCGAATGCGACGTCTAAAGTGTATATGCGGCGAAAGACCATCAAGATTACGCCCTACGAGTCGCCGTACGGCATGCTGATGCTCGGCTCTTTTGAGGATAAACTATGCCTTTGCGATTGGCTGTCGGCAAAGCGTCGCAAGCAAGCGGAGGAGAGGTTGAAAAGAGCACTGAACGCCGAGATTGAAGAAGAAACGTCGGCGGTGATAGAAAAAGCCGAGGCGCAACTCGATGAATATTTTGCCGGACGACGCACGGAGTTTGATGTCCCGCTGCTTTTTGTCGGGACCGATTTTCAGAAAACCGTGTGGAACGAATTGCTGAAAATTGCTTTAGGTACGACGATTTCTTATGGCGAAATAGCGCGACAAATCGGAATGCCAACATCAGTCCGCGCGGTAGCGAATGCCATCGGAGCGAATGTGATATCGATTTTTGTGCCGTGCCACCGCGTCGTTGGTAGCAATCGGTCGCTTTCGGGCTACAGAGGCGGACCGGATGCCAAACGTAAGCTGCTCGACCGGGAAGAAAAATAAAAAACACTCCAAAAGTCGAGCACAAGACTTTTGGAGTGTATGGTTTGTAAATCCGGCGTGGATTTAATTATCCAAGGTATGATTTGAGTATTTTGCTCTTTTGACCCTTGAGTTTCATTATCGCTTTTTCTTTAATCTGACGCACACGTTCGCGTGTGAGTTCAAACTTCGCGCTGATTTCTTCGAGCGTCATTTCTTGGCAGCCAATGCCAAAAGCCATTTTCAGAATTTCGCGTTCACGCTCTTGCAGGAGGTTGAGTGCGCGGTCGACTTCGGTCGAGAGCGATTCTTTGGTAAGCGTCGAGTCGGTAGTCGGTGCGCTGTCGTCGGACAATACGTCGATAAGGCTGTTTTCTTCGCCTTCGGCAAACGGTGCATCGATAGACGTTTGACGACCTGATACTTTTAGCGTTTCCACGATTTTCTCAACGGGTATGTCGAGGTCCTTTGCCAACTCTTCCGGCGAGGGACGGCGTTGATTTTCTTGCTCAAATTTGGCGAGAGCTTTGTTAATCTTATTGAGAGAGCCTACTTGGTTGAGCGGCAAGCGAACGATGCGCGATTGCTCAGCCAAGGCTTGCAAAATCGATTGACGAATCCACCAAACGGCGTACGAGATAAATTTAAAACCGCGTGTTTCGTCGAATTTTTGTGCAGCTTTTATCAAACCAAGGTTGCCTTCTTGTATAAGGTCGGGCAATGTCAAACCTTGGTTTTGGTATTGTTTAGCTACCGAAACCACAAATCGCAGATTGGCGTTAATAAGTTTGTTGAGTGCACGTTCGTCACCGTTTCTAATCTTTTCTGCAAGTATAATTTCTTCATCAACAGAAATGAGAGGTTCCCTGCCTATCTCTTGCAGGTATTTCTCGGTAGCCGGATCTCGTTTTGTTACAGACTCTGTAATCTTTAATTGCCTCATATCGTTCTTTTATACCTTCGTTTGCTATAATTATATTTACAACTCAGTGCCTTTAATGTTCGATGCTTATATAAACGCAAAAAATTGCATAAAAGTTTATATTAATATCTAAAAATATGTTAAATCAACTTTTATAACATCACTCCGAGGCACAAATCGGAGCCATATGTACGCCTTGTAGTGGTCGGTGTCGCATGCCGGACAGTTAGCCTATGATGGCAAACATTGCCGGTTACTGACCAAGAAAAGGCTTCAGCGCAGCGCTTTTTTCGCCTTTTAGCTGGCGAATGGCTTTTTCTTTGATTTGTCGCACGCGTTCGCGAGAGAGGTTAAGCTCTTCGCTGATTTCGTCGAGCGACATCTCGTCGCAGCCAATACCGAAAAAGCGCTTCACAACGTCGCGTTCACGCTCACTGAGTCGAGCAAGTGCTCTGTCGATTTCTTGCGAAAGCGACTCCTTGTTGAGCGACGAGTCGGCTTCCGGGGCATCGTCGTTGGGCAACACATCGAGCAGACTGCCGTCTTCGTCGTCGCTAAACGGAGCATCGACCGACACATGGCGAGCCGATACTTTTAGCGTGTCAGAAATCTTGTCGACCGGTAAGTCGAGCTCTTTCGAAAGCTCTTCAGCCGACGGACGGCGCTCGTTCTCTTGCTCAAACCGCGACAATGCTTTGTTGATTCGGTTTAGCGAGCCAACTTGATTGAGCGGAAGTCGCACTATTCGCGCTTGTTCTGCCAATGCTTGTAAGATGGACTGGCGAATCCACCATACGGCGTATGAGATAAATTTAAAGCCACGTGTTTCGTCGAATTTCTGCGCTGCTTTAATCAAGCCTAAATTACCTTCATTGATTAAGTCGGGGAGGCTTAATCCTTGGTTCTGATACTGTTTTGCCACAGAAACAACAAATCGAAGATTAGCACGGGTCAATCTATCAAGAGCCAGGCTATCGCCTTTTCGTATCTTCTGCGCAAGCTCTACTTCCTCCTCTGTGGTTAATAGAGCTTCGCGGCTTATCTCTTGCAGATACTTCTCGACGGATGCGCTCTCGCGATTGGTGATAGATTTTGTAATCTTTAATTGTCTCATCAACGTTTCTTTATCTCGTCACTTTTTCAAAGTGCAAAGATAATAAATATTTTTCGATTATAGCGGCTGTTTTATGACAAATATTATTAATTCGCACAAATTCGTTTAGTTTCACAAATTCGTTTAACGGGAGTTTGTCACTTTGGCCGCGTAACTATCTGAAAAAAATTCCAATGAATT
>JBJEDP010000082.1:0-1807 GCA_051872175.1 Candidatus Limisoma sp. | reverse complement strand
ACTAACCACGACAGCATAATACGGATGGCTAAGAGTATGGAGGTTTTACCCGCACCATTGATGCCGGCTATCACATTCAAATTCGACAGATTATCAATCTCAAAGCGCTTGATACCGCGAAAATTGATGATGGTTACTTCCTTAACTTTCATTATTCAAACTATATCTGCCCACTACGGAGCAAGGACATTTTTATTTATACGGCAAATTTACAAATAATTTCCGGAAAAGTTGCTGATTCGAGGCTGTTTTTTTGATTAACTACAAAAATTAATAATAAATCAGGTGACATTATGGCACGTTTTTGGCACATCGGCACACCGGCTTTTCTGTTGGCACACGTTTTGCCTTATCATTAGCGAGCGCCGCTCCCTCCTCGATAAGCGCTCACAAACCAAACTCGAATAATAACAAAAAAACCATACAACTATGTCAAAAATCATCGGTATTGACCTCGGCACCACCAACTCCTGTGTAGCCGTTCTCGAAGGTAAAGAGCCCCAAGTAATTCCAAACAGCGAAGGCCGTAACACCACTCCTTCGGTGGTAGCCTTCATCGAAGGTGGCGAACGCAAAGTGGGCGACCCCGCCAAGCGTCAAGCCATCACAAACCCTAAACGCACCGTTTACTCTATCAAGCGTTTCATGGGCGAAACCTACAACCAAGTTACCCGCGAAATCGAACGCGTTCCTTATAACGTGGTTCGCGGCGACAACTCCACACCCCGCATCGAAATCGATGGCCGCCAATACACCCCTCAAGAAATCTCCGCTATGATTCTTCAAAAAATGAAGAAAACCGCTGAAGATTTCCTCGGTCAAGAAGTGAAAGAAGCCGTAATCACCGTGCCCGCTTACTTCAACGACTCCCAACGTCAAGCCACCAAAGAAGCAGGCGAAATCGCCGGTTTGAACGTGCGCCGTATCGTCAACGAACCTACCGCTGCTGCCCTCGCCTACGGCCTCGACAAGAGCGACAAGGACCAAAAGATTGCCGTATTCGACCTCGGCGGCGGTACATTCGATATCTCCATCCTCGAACTCGGCGACGGCGTATTCGAAGTAAAATCCACCAACGGCGACACCCACCTCGGCGGCGACGACTTCGACCACGTAATCATCGACTGGCTCGCCGACGAATTCAAAGCCGAACAAGGTGTGGATCTCCGTCAAGACCCCATGGCTCTCCAACGCCTCAAAGAAGCAGCCGAAAAGGCCAAAATCGAACTCTCGTCGACCACCTCGAGCGAAATCAACCTCCCCTACATCATGCCCGTCAACGGCATCCCTCAGCACCTTGTAAAAACCCTTACCCGTGCTAAATTCGAGCAACTCGCTCACGAACTCATCCAACGCACCATCGAACCCTGCCGCCAAGCCCTGAGCGACGCCGGCCTCCAACCTTCCGACATAGACGAAGTTATCCTCGTGGGCGGTTCCACACGTATCCCCGCCGTACAACAAATCGTCGAAAAATTCTTCGGCAAAACTCCCTGCAAAGGCGTTAACCCCGACGAAGTCGTAGCCGTTGGTGCCGCAATCCAAGGCGGCGTGCTCTCCGGCGACGTCAAAGACGTCCTTCTGCTCGACGTAGTGCCCCTGTCGGTAGGCATTGAAACCCTCGGCGGCGTTATGACCAAACTCATCGAAGCCAACACCACCATCCCTACCCGAAAGAGCCAAGTCTTCTCAACCGCTGCCGACAACCAACCCTCCGTGGAAATCAACGTGTTCCAAGGCGAACGTCCCATGGTTAAAGACGACAAACTCTTAGGCCGCTTCCACCTCGACGGCATCGCTCCAGATC
>JBJEDP010000081.1:0-8187 GCA_051872175.1 Candidatus Limisoma sp. | reverse complement strand
GAGGTGTCGTACAGCCCGAGCCGGTTTATACCGCCGATGTCGGTGCAAATCCGCATTGAGGGTTTTCGCAAGGATGTGGTGTGCCTGTCGTATGAATGTGGCATGGGTATGTCGCTGCTGATTGCGGGCGCGGTGAAGCATCTCGAAGGTAAGTTGCCGCAGGGCGTTGACATCAATACCGACGAAAAGCGTGTCAATATTTTCTTGGAACGGGTCGAGGAGATTCAACGTGTCTTGGAGTATGTTCAGCTTGAGGGTATCCGTGTATGTGATGATGGCGTGGAAATTTTGGCAGGATTGAAATAAAACAACAACGATATAATATGGAGGTGCATTTTGTTTCATTCAGTGGCGTTGGTAAGCGGCGGACTAATGAAGATGCTTTCCGTATTGTCAATAGTGACGACGGCAACCGCTGCTTGGCGGTGGTTTGCGACGGTTTGGGCGGTCATGCTATGGGCGAAGTGGCAAGCCGGACGGTTGCTGATGCTGTTGTGGAATATTGGAACGCGCACGCGTGGGAGCCCGACAGTGAGGCGAAGGTGGCTGATGCTGTTGCGTATGCGATGGCGGCGCTCGACGAGGAGGCTGCTTCGTTGAACGTGTCTGAAATGGGAACGACGATGGTGATGGCGAGTGTTGTGGGCGACACGGTGACGATTGCGCACGTTGGCGATAGTCGTTGCTACTTGTTGCGCCGCGGCGAGGGGCTGCTCTACCGGACGCAGGACCATGTGCGTCGCGATTTCGGTTGGGAGGTGATTTCGCGCTGTTTCTTTAGCGGTCATGGGGACAAGTGTGTTGCCGACGTGGCGCAGTTTAAGCTGAAGCCGGGCGACCGTTTGTTGCTTTGCTCCGATGGGTTGTATAAGTGTATGGCGCCCGATATTCTTGCTGCAAGGATGCTGGATGAGAAGCAGATTGACGACATCCTTGACGTGTTCGATTTCATGTGCCGAAAGTACGCCGACGATAACTATACGGGTGTGCTTATTGAGGTTGCGGAATAAAAAAAAGCGCTTCTTGTGTAAATTTTACGCAAAAAATTTGGAAACTAGAAAATGTCGTTTTATCTTTGTGGTGTAAAAATTACGCAACGAAGTTTTTTAAGTGAAAAACAGAAGGAAAAAATGGAAAACTATAAGATATGCTTCGTATGTACAGGCAATGCCTGTCGGTCGCCGTTCGCGGAATGTGTGACAAAGAAAATGTTGACAGATGTAGGGATAACGGGCATCGAGGTGTTCTCGCTGGGTACATTGTCATGGGGCGAGAATCCTCGCGATGCCGTCATGGTAGAAGTGGCGAAGGGAATGGGCTATGAGCTTGGCGGAACGACGACGGTGATGACTCGCAAGCGGCTGATGGAGGCTGACGCGATAGTTGTGTTCGACGAGTATCACCGCAACGCCGTGACGCGCGAGTTGGACTATAGCAATTGGGACAGGATAATTCTATTCAACAAGCTGGCATTCGACGAGGGAAGTAATGTGGAGGACCCGCATTATCAGACGGAGGCAGTCTATCATCGAGTGGCACAGCACATCGAAGATGGTTGCCGACGATTGGTTGACAAGTGGAAGAAGGAGCCGCCAAAGCCTTTGGGCTAAACGAAGTGGAATAACACACTGTAATCTAATAGCGCATTTCATACAAGTTATGCCGTATTTCGTACAATGGCGGGCGGTTTGCTTTGTGGGGCAATATTTTATTCCGAAATTTGAAACAGAATCTGAATAATAAACCAAAAACAATTAAAACAATGGAAGAGAAGACTAATAAGGAAATTAAGAAGACACAGGTGTTTAACGTGATAATTCTGGACCGTAGCGGTTCGATGGAGTCGATACGCCGCGCAGCTATCGACGGTTTCAACGAGACATTGGCGGGCATCAAGTCGGCGCAAGAGGAGTATGCCGACACGCAAGACCATTACGTGTCGCTGGTGACGTTCTGCGGCTGTGAGACTGCGCACGTGTTCGACAAGACTCCGATTGCGGAAACGCATCCGCTTGCGCAAGACGACTACCGACCGTGCTGCACCACGCCGCTCTATGATGCTATGGGCTTTATGCTTACCGCTATGCACAAGCATGTTAAGGAGATTGACGACTCGGTAGTGGTAGTGACCATCATCACCGACGGCTACGAGAATTCCTCGCGCGAGTATAACGGTGCGACCATCAAGGCACTTGTTGAGCGTCTGCGCGGCGAGGGCTGGACGTTCACTTATATGGGCGCCAACCAAGATTCTGTGGAGGTGGCGATGGCGTTGTCTATCCGCAACTCGCGCAACTTCGAGTATAGCAACCAAGGCGCAAGTGAGACGATGAATGTTGACAGGCGTTCGCGTATGAACTTCTTCTCGCGTCTGGCTCAATTCAAGAAGTGTGATATGGATGAATATGAAACGCAGATGTCGGCTATGGAGCTGAAACAGAAGTATACCGAGATGGCTGATGAAGCCTTCGACGAAGAGGATGGTAAGAATATAGTCTAAGAATGAAAAAGGTGTCAGGTATTAGAAACCTGAAATCGGTCTATAACCACGCTGACGGCGTCGACTATCACCACCGAGCATCTCCGAAGCTCGTACTATAATTTGCTGATATTCGCCAGGTTGAACCTCTCCGAGGTTAAACCTGGCGTTACCCACAATCGCTGTACCTTCGGCACAGCCACCTCTGCCGTATCTTCGACACGGCAGGGGTACCCGGTTTTTCGAGTTTACATATTTTCGGACACTATCCAATGAAAACAATTCATACATTAATAAAGTAATTTAGGGCAGGTTTTGAAATATGTTTTGAAATGTGCTCTGCACAGTCGGTTTATTGCACCGAAGCGCGATAAACCGGCTGCGGCTCGGCAAAATCAAATTTCAAAACAAGTTTTGATTTGCTTTTGCTCTCGATTTGCACTATCTTTAGATAAGATAGGCTGCGGCTCGGCAAAACAAAAACTTGAAAACTTCGTTTTCGTTTTGTTTTTCGCTCGCCTTGCACTATCTTTGCATAAAAACAAAGGAGGTCCCGATGGAAAATGCTGATGATATGGTATTGCTTGACCGCTATCCGGATGCTGTGTCGGCGTATATAGTTAAGGGTGTGTTGAGCACAAATGGGGTTGAGAGTTGTGTGACGAACGAGAATTGGGCGTCGCTCTATCCGTTGCCGGACTTGCCGTGTATGCAGGTAGGTTTGATGGTGCGCCGCAGCGAATTGGACCTTGCTCGTGAAATACTTGCTTCGGCTGTGCCGGAATCTCCACAGGAAGATTGACAACATGATGAAAAAGATTGTATTAGCGTTAATTTTTTTATTTTTGTGGCAGAGCGTTGGGGCCAAAGTGCGTAATAGCGGGTTGTGGACGTTGGTTTCTGACATTCGGCTGAAGTCGGATACGATAACCGTAGTCGACAATACGGCACGTCTGCTCGCCGAGGCTGACTCGCTGGCGCGTCTATATCGGGGCGATGCTCGCGAGAGTGTGATTTATCTGCCGATAGTTTTTACGGGCTACGACATCGTGCCGGAGCGCGGTATTGAGCGTCCGGCGTTTGCGTATACGTCGAAAGGTGAGGAACCGTCGTTGACGGTGGACCGTCGCTGGCTCGACGATGCCGAGTGGCAGTCGTGGTTTGAGCGCTATCACTCGATGCGGGTTGCGTTTGAACGCCCTGAGTTGGTGCCTTACTATTTTGCTACGATGGCAGAGCCGCCGAAGGAGTTTTCCGACACGGTGGACATTAGCAAGAATAAGTTGAAAATCGAGAAGCGCAAGTTTGAGGTGCCTGTCAAGGCGCCGGAATTGGACTATAAGACGATTTCGTGGATACATAAGTTTGACGCGTCGTTTCAGTTCTCGCAGGCGTACATCTCGGAGAACTGGTATCAGGGCGGTAACAATAATTTGAACATCATTTCCGACTTGGCGTACAGTCTTGAGCTGAATCAGTCGAAGCATCCCAACAAGTTGTTCCAACTCGACATTAAGTATAAACTGGGTGTGAATTCGGCGAACGACGACCAATATCGTAAGTATAGCATCAACGAGGACCTTTTCCAGGTGAATTCGAAGTTCGGTCTGAAGGCGACCAAGAAGTTCTACTATAGTACGTCGGTCCAGTTTAAGACGCAGTTGCTGCAAAACTTTAAGTCGAACACCTACGACCTGTCGGCGTCGTTCTTGACACCGGGCGAGTTGAACGCCGGTATCGGTATGACGTATAACACTGTAAATAAGAAGAATACGTTTAAACTCGACGCGTCGCTGTCGCCGTTGTCGTACAACATGAAGATATGCCGCGCCACCCATAAGATGGACCCGACGACGTTGGGCATTGATGCTGGCAAGCATTTGGGACATGAGGTTGGTTCGAGCGGCGAGTTTAAGTTGTCGTGGACGTTGACACGCGACATTTCGATGTCGGCGCGGTTGTTCGCCTTCACCGACTATAGTTATGTGCAGTCCGACTTGGAAACGACCATTAATTTTTCAATCAACAAGTATCTATCGACGCAGATTTATGCACATTTGCGCTTCGACGATTCGGCAACGTGGAACGACAGCTGGCAGTACTGGCAGTTTAAGGAAATCCTTAGTTTCGGGTTGCAATATAAATTCCGAATGTGATGCGCGGCGTGCTGTTGATAGTGTTTGTATTTGTCGCAACGATAGCGTCGGCGTTCGAGGTCCCGGATGAGTCGGCGGTGCTTGCGGGCTACGATGAGGCAACGGTAAAGGCGCGCTTCACCGGCACGATAACGTCGACGTTGGAGGGCTTGTGGTATTATCCCGACGAGCGGCTGACGCTTGTTGTAGAGCGCATCGAGCCGGAGCGCGGCAGTCGCGCCGAGGTGTATCGGTTGGTGGTTGTCGACAGCGAAGATTCGGCAATCAATCCGGGCACGGTTGCGGGCTATGCCGAGCGTGCGGCGCAACCCGACCAGTTGCGGTTGCGGCTCTATTCGGCAGTCGTTGAAGAGCGGCTCACGATGCCGATAGAGTGCTTGGCGACGGTCGACGACGAATGCAATTCGATAAAGGTCGAGAAGCCGAAATTGCAGGTTCGTTGGTCGGTCAACTTGGCGCGGTTTTTGCCATCGATATTCGACGGCATTCGCATCTATCCACACATAGATTCGCCGAAAGCCGCCGCCGGATTTGTCCGCTTGCGGCAGCTGAATGCCAAAAATCCGATATATTTTTAGCGTTTATCGTTTATGGTTTATCGTTTATCGGATGTAACTCATCAACTCATCAACTCATCAACTCAATAACACTATGATGCGGTTTTTATTGATACTGATACTATTGCTGCCGATGGCGGCGCGGGGCGACGAACGAGTGTCGACGGTTCGGAAAGGACTTGTGACGCGCAGCGACATTGACCGGCTTGAGCGCATCGTCGGTACCGACTCGGTGGCGTATGCCGACCGCATCAGCCTTTCGGGCTACGACAAGACGCTCTACGACCGCAACGAGACGTTCTACGTGAGCAACGGTACGCCGTTTCGGATTTCGCGAATTGTGGTAAAGATGGTCTATATGAACCCGTCGGGGGAGATGCTCCACGAGCAGACGTACGACATCGAGTGCGACATCCCGTCGGGCGAAACGCGGCAACTGTCGGTGCGCTCGTTCGACACGCAGCACACGCATTACTATTATAAAAGTCGCAAGCCTCGCCGAAGCGCCATCCCGTACAAGGTAGAATATACGTTGGAGCGCTACGACGTGGTCGTTCAATTGCGATAGACCTTTAGATATGCATTAGGTCGCGGTAGATGTCGAGGGCGGCTTTGACCGATTCTTCGTCGACGACGCAGCCGGTAAATATTTCGCCGGGCTCGGCAAGCAGGGTGAAGTTGTATTCGCCGTGCTCGCTTTTCTTGTCGTGGCGCATATAGTTGAGCAGCGCGTCGTAGTCGTCGCAGGTGATGTTGAACGCGCCGTAATGACGATAGATGTAGTCGGCGAGTTCGTAGAGCGTGGTGCTGTCGAGATTCTTAATCATCTTCGAAAGAATGGCTTCTACGACCAGACCCCAAGCGACTGCATAGCCGTGCGGGATTGGCTCGCCGCGGTGCAGCGCAAGGCTCTCGAAGGCGTGTCCGGCGGTGTGTCCGAGGTTGAGTGCGCGGCGCAAGCCTTTCTCGAACGGGTCTTGGATGACGATGTTGCGCTTGACGTTGACCGACTCTTCGAGCAGAGCGAGCAGGCGGTCGCCGGCGATGTCGGAGAAGTCGAAATCGATGAGTTTTCGGTAGGTTGCGTAGTCTTTTAGCAGTCCGTGTTTAAGCATTTCGGCGTAGCCCGATTTGATTTCTTTTTCGGGGAGAGTGTCGAAAAACGCGGTTGAAATGAGCACGGCGTCAGCCTCGCGGAAAGCGCCGATTTCGTTTTTGAGACCGTTGAAGTTTATTCCGGTTTTGCCTCCGACGGCAGCGTCGACAGCGCTGAGCAGCGTGGTGGGGACGTTGACGAAGCGGATTCCGCGCTTAAACGACGCCGCAGCGAAACCGCCGAGGTCGGTAACGACGCCGCCACCGATGTTGATGAGCAGCGAATTGCGCGTGGCGCCGCCGCTTTGCAGTTCGAGCCACACTTGTTGGAGGGTGTCGATGTTTTTGTTGGTGTCGCCCGGCGGGATGACGATGACTTGAGGGTTGACGTTGCCGAAGTCGATTTTGGAGAGCACGACTTGCGAATTTTGGTCGACGAGCACGAATGTGCGGTTAGCGGGAAGGCTGTCGAGCAATTCGGCGAGCGACTTCGACACTTCGTTGCTGAAAATTATGGGTTGATGTTGCATAGCGGTGAGGGTTTTAGAATGAGAAATTGCGTGCGGCGATGATTCGCGTAATTCCGTCGGCGAAGTCGCGCATGGTTGGGTATACGATGTCGGCGCCGTTGCCGGAGAGTTGCTCTTGCGGGACGGGTCCGGTTGTGATGCCGACGGTGAAGCAACGCGACGCGCTACCCGACTTGACGCCGAGCGGAGCGTTCTCGATGACGATGGCGTTTTCGGGCTTGGCGCCGGCTTTTTTGAGTCCCATCAGGTATGGCTCGGGGTCGGGTTTGCCGTGACGAACGTCGTGGGCGGTTACCTTGAGATTGTCGGAGAAAACGCCCGGGTATGCGGCATTGACGCGGTCGAGCAGGGATGCTTGTCCGGAGCCGGTGACGAGCACGCGAGCGATTCCGGCGGAGCGCAGCGAGTTGAGCATTTCGGCGGTTCCGTCGATTGGACCGACCTCGCCGAGTTCGACGAAATATTTCGACTTCTTGGCGTAGATTTCGCGCGCCTCGTCGTCGGAGATGTCGTTGCGACCTATTCGGCTCATCATCAGGCGAATTGTAGCCGCTCCGGTCATTCCTTCGTAGAGGAAAAATTCGTCGGGCTCGTACTTCCAGCCGTATTCTTCGGCGAGACGTTCCCAGGCACGGGAGTGGTTTGGCATAGAGTTGAAGAGCACGCCGTCCATGTCGATGAGCGCCGTTGTAATCGGGCATTTCGTGAATCCCGTGCGGCTGAGATATTTGTCGTAAGCGATGCTTTCCGGGGTCGGTTTGAGTTTCTTTTTAGCCATATTATTTTTCGTCGGGCTTGGTAGCCTCAATTTTCGTTCTACTTTGATTTTTCGTGCCCTCGCCTTTGCGGTTGCGTTTCTGCTTGGTAGCAGCGGCAGCAGCGTCGGGCACGGCAATCGTGTCGGGACGCTCGATGATGCCTTCGTTGATAAGGTTCAGGCTGTCTTGTTGCGAAAGTCGGTCGTCGTCGGAGAGGTTTTTACGCATCTTGCGCAGCTGCGACTTTTTGCGTTCGTCGTAGAGGTCGGAATTCTGCAAAGCGGCTTGAGCGCCTTTGCGGAGCATCGATTGCATTTGTTTGAAGAGGTTGACTTTCGTGGTGTCGTTTATCAGCGAAGTTCGCGCCACCTCGTTCTCTTTGATTTTAGCTTTGCCGAGACGGATTTTCATGTCGTCGGCATTGCCGGAGATGTTAATGCCGAACTTGAACGGCAGCGGCGACTTTAGAATCGACACGTGGTAGTTGTAGTTCATGTCGAAGTCGTTGTAGCCGGACATGCCGAGGCGGTATCGGTCCATCGAGAGCATAAAGGGATAGACGTCGATTCGCGAATCGTAGGCGGCAACTTCGACGGCGAGGCTGTCGATGAG
>JBJEDP010000080.1:5048-8193 GCA_051872175.1 Candidatus Limisoma sp. | reverse complement strand
ATGTATTCTACAGCCTCATCTTTTGGCGTGCCGGCGAGCGCGGGAGTGGGGTGCAGCACGTCGACTAATTCCTGCATTTTTCGGATGTCGGATTCTTCAACGGTAAACATATTGCATATGTGTTCGACGTTGCCTGCCGGAAGGGTAAATTTGTCGGAAACAGAGAAGCCGAATCCTACGCTTTTTATGCGTTCGGCAATGTATTGCGACACAAATTCTTGCTCTTCGATGTCTTTTGTCGACCAGACCGATTCGCCTTTCAAGCGCGTACCTGCAAGTGCCATTGTCGAGAATGTTCCGTTGCTGTAGTCGCCGATTATTTCGGGCGAAACGCCAATCCATGCGCCTGTGTGCGGCGTGTTGTAAATGAAAGTGAATGAGTCGGGATTATTGTCGTGGAGCTGTTCCATAAACGAAGCCCAATCGACGTCGGAAATCGCGCGTTTTATCACTCTTGAGATGACAACTTTGCGTAGCGTTGCAGATGTGCGTATGGAGGCAATGCAGTCGCTCAGGCAATCGATGTAGTCGCTTTTCGGGGTCGATAGGGCGGCAACGGGCTTCAACTGTTTGTCGGCTGACGATGCCGGCAAGTCGGTTTCGTCGTATTGGCGGAATATCGTTATGTCGTTGGCGCTTGTCCGGGTGAACGGGACGATTCTGAACCCGGTCGTGCCCGTGAAGTCTGCATCGATTTGCGCACCAAACACAAATCCGTCGCGTGTGCCGTAGGCATAAAACGAATAGCCGGATTTCAGTGAATTGCGAATTGCGTTTTTGATTGACTCTTGCATTATTCTACTTTCCCGATTAGCTCAAAAGCGTAAGCGTTTGATATTTTTACGTTGTAGAATTCGCCAATCGTCAGGCTCTGCGACTTCTCGATAAGCACTTCCGGGTCAACTTCGGGCGAATCGAATTGCGTGCGCCCGATGTAGTAGTCGCCTTCTTCGCGGTCGACGATTACTTTGAAGGTCTTGCCGATTTTATCCTGATTGATTTCGAGCGAGATGTTTTCTTGAATTTCCATCAATTCGTCGAGTCGGCGGTCTTTGACCTCTTGCGGTATGTCGTCGACAAAATTCTTTGCGCCGTAGGTGTCTTCTTCTTCGCAATAAGCGAATGCACCCATGCGTTCGAAACGACATTGGCGCACGAAATCTTTAAGTTCGTCGAAAGCAGCATCGTCTTCGCCGGGGAAACCAACCATCAAAGTCGTGCGCAGGTGTATGCCGGGCACGCGCTCACGGATAGTTCGGATAAGTTCGAGCGTGGCTTTGCGGTCGATGTGACGTCGCATATTGCTCAGAACCGCATCGTTGATGTGCTGCAAAGCGATGTCGAGATATTTGCAAACATTGTCGTGACGATTCATCACGTCGAGAATGTCGTACGGAAATTGAGCAGGGTAGGCATAGTGCAGGCGAATCCACTCAACGCCGGCAATCGATGCCATTCGGTCGATTAGGTCGGCAAGACGCATTTCGCCGTAGAGGTCTGTGCCATACGACGACAAATCTTGCGCAATGACGTTAAACTCTTTCACGCCTCGTGCAACCAGTGTTTCCACTTCACGGAGAATCTCCTCTTCGGGGCGCGACGTGTGTCTGCCCGTAATCAGCGGAATGGCGCAAAACGAGCAGAAGCGGTTGCATCCTTCCGAAATCTTAAGATATGCCGAGTGCGACGGCGTTGTGATGATACGGTCGTAGGGGAGCGTTGCCGGATGCGATTTTACGACGTCGTCGATAATGCTTGTCCAGTCGAATTTGCCGTAGATTCTATCGATTTCAGGGATTTCTTTGCGGAGCTCGTCGCGATAACGTTCCGACAGGCATCCCATAACAATCAATTCCTTGATGCGATGTTCTTTTTTCGCTTGCGCATATTCGAGGATGGTCTCTATCGATTCCTCTTTTGCGTCGCCGATAAATCCGCATGTGTTGACGACCACAATTCGACCACACACGTTGTCGGAATTGTGATGAGCTTCGATGCCGCAATCGGCAAAACGCTTAAGCAATCGCTCGGAGTCGACCAAGTTCTTGGAGCATCCGAGCGAGATTATGTCTACTCTGTTGTTTTTCATCTTATTTCTTGAAAAGAGAATCAACAAACTCTCGTTTTCTGAAAATCTGAAGGTCTTCGATGCCTTCACCCAAGCCGATATATTTTACCGGAATGCGGAATCCGTCGCTGATTCCGATAACCACGCCACCTTTAGCTGTCCCATCGAGCTTGGTGATGGCAAGTTGGTTGACGTCGGTAGCGGCAACGAATTGCTTGGCTTGCTCGAACGCATTCTGTCCGGTAGAGCCGTCGAGCACCAACAATGTTTCGTTGGGTGCACCCGGCACAACTTTATTCATTACGTTTTTGATTTTTGTCAACTCGTTCATCAGTCCTACCTTGTTGTGGAGACGACCTGCCGTGTCGATAATCACGACATCTGCACCCGACGCCTTTGCCGAGCTAACCGTGTCGAAAGCAACCGACGCAGGGTCGGAACCCATCTGTTGCTTGATGACAGGTACGTCGACGCGCTTGCCCCAGATTTCGAGTTGCTCGATAGCCGCAGCACGGAACGTATCGGCAGCACCGAGAACCACTTTGTTGCCGGCTTTCTTATATTGGTAAGCCAGTTTGCCAATAGTAGTCGTTTTGCCAACGCCGTTCACTCCGACAACCATTATCACATATGGTTTTTTATCGTCAGGGACAACAAATTCTTCGACATCGTCGTCTTCGTCGCTGACCAACAAATCCGTAACTTCCTCGCGAAGAAGTTCGTTAAGCTCGTTCGTGCTGACATATTTATCGCGAGCGACGCGCGCCTTGATTTTGTCGATAATTTTCAGCGTTGTATCGATGCCGACATCCGAAGAAATAAAGATTTCTTCGAGTTCGTCAAGAAAGTCATCGTCAATAGTAGACTTGCCTGCAATAGCGTGAGCCACTTTTGAGAAAAAGCCTTCTTTCGTCTTCGACAAACCCTTGTCGAGAGTTTCTTTTTTGTCCTTTGAAAAAATTCGAAATATACCCATATTGATAATTTAATGCATAGATTGATGGGAAATCGCGCACAAACCCAAGCGAGTTTTTGTGAATTTTTACTAAATCAGCGACTTCCATCTGCAAAGATAGT
>JBJEDP010000080.1:0-4948 GCA_051872175.1 Candidatus Limisoma sp. | reverse complement strand
GCAAGGTGAGCGAAAAACAAAACGAAAACGAAGTTTTCAGGTTTTGTTTTTCCGAACCGCAGCCTATCTTATCCAAAGTAGTGCAAGGTGAGCGAAAAACAAAACGAAAACGAAGTTTTCAGGTTTTGTTTTTCCGAGATGCCGCCTATCGGTTGCCATTGTGATGCGCATACAACAGTCCCTTCGCTTGTTACTTGACTTATCCATTATCTATAGCATTAATTTCTCTCTGTGGCGGCTGAGGAATTCTTTGCTTGGGTGGAATTTGTAGGGTAGAGTGAGGCGCTTGCCTTCAAACCGCTCAAAGTAGTCTTTCGCTGTGTCGTTGGTGTAAAAGTCTCGGATATATGGGCTAACAATCATCCGATAGTCGTCGTCGAACGAAATCAGGTATTTGTCGAATGCCGCATCGTAGGTTGCGCTTAGGCATAGTCCGTTTTGGGGATTGAGCCTGTTTTGCTTGTTTTCCGCCCATGGGAGTATGTGGCTTGCTCGCAGTAGCTCTTTTATGTTGAGCCCGCAGACGCAACACTGCCCTCGGTAGATTTCGAGCAGCACGCTGCGGAACGCATTTTGCCCGATTCGTTGGTGCACTTCGGCATTGGCTTCAGTGTTGTCAATCTTTGTAATATCTTTCAGGCTTTTCATTAATTGAGAAGCGCTGTCGGTCGACCGAACGCACTCTGTAGCTTGCTGCTGAACGATGGATTCGCGGAACTTAAACAGACTGCGAACCGCAGCGGAGCAGAATCCTTTCGTTGGATAGCTTGGCTGTGACGATTTGCCGTATTTGAAAATGGAATCTTGTCCTTCTCGCATTTTCTTTTCTTCGGCTTTTACGAATTCGTACAAGCTATATATCTTGCCGGCGTCGGCAATAGTTGCTATCGAATTGCCTTCAAAATGCAATACGTCATATCGCTTAAAGATATCGTCTAATATCTTTATTGCAGTGAGGTAGCTCTTGGTAGTGCCATTTCTGACGCCGTAAATTCTTTGCAAATATTCGGCAAATTCTTCCATAAATTCGTTTTATCCAATTTCTTCCAAAGTGCAATTCAAAGTGCAAATTTTGCACTTTGGAGCAGTTCCGCTTGCTGTTTTTGCACTTTGAAAACGTCTAATCTTTTTTGTCGCCGGTGATGTCGGTTGCGGTAGCGCGAATTTGACGGCGAGTGATTTGCAGTTTCTTCGAATAGTAGAGACGCATATCTTCGGCGTGCTTAAGTTCCGCTTTTTTTGTGGCGTAGTCGTATGTGGTTGCGATTTCCGCCTTAGCCCGGTCGGATAGCGCTATTTGTGTCGATTTTCTGCCGCAAAAACTAAGGGTGAGTTTTTCGTTGCGATTGGCGGCGATGAATTGGCAGAATGTGTCGCACTTTTCTTTCGAGAACGTAACCATTTCCACTTGAGTAGAGCCGTCGCGGAATCGGTAATTGTTGGCATTGTCTTGCGGAACTACGCCGGTCTCGACTTGTCCGTTTGTTCCGCTAACGCGCAGCGACGTGTGTCCTACAGCGTTGCCGTAGAGCGAAGATAGCAGATAGATGTCGCCGGCTTCGTTGATGCGTGGCTCGATGCCGGTTGCCTTGACGAGTCGGTCGGCGCCGATGCTGTTGAGCACGCTATAGCCTTCGACCATATCTTTTGTTTTGACGAATCGAAATTGTTTGGCAAGAGAGTCGACGATGGCTTTGTTGGCAAAAATTATGCTGTCGTTTGCAATGCTGTCGGCAATGGTGCGCTTCTCGACAATGAGCGTTTTCAGGTGCATGGCGTTGCGCTGCACGTCGATGATGCCGGGATAGGTCTTGACGAGCGAATCGATGTAGACGATTGCTTCGTCGTAGTTTGAGCTGTTGTATTTCGACTGTGCCTGTCCGTACAAATCTTCTGCCTTGATTTGTTCTTCCGACTTGCCGTTGCTGCAAGCGGGTATGGCGATGGCGACTAATGCTGCTGTGATGAAATTAATTGCTTCTTTGTACATTTTTTACTCCTTTCACGTTGCTTATTTTTTTCAAAAGACTGTTTAACGTTGTGTTGTCGTTGATTCCAATCACCAAGTTGCCTTCGAAGAATCCGTCGTGCGATTCGATGGAGATGCTGCGAAGCGATGCTTGGCTTTCTTTGGAAATGATTGATGTTATGCTGTTGACCACACCTATATTATCTACGCCGACAATGCTGACGGGCACTGCCGATTGGCTTTTGCCAATCTTTCCCGACCATTCGGCATTGATGATACGATACGGATATTTTTGCTTCAAGTGGAGTGCGTTGGGGCACGTCGACTTATGTATTTTGATTGCTCCGTCGGTCGATATGAAGCCGATGATTTTGTCGCCGATAATCGGTGTGCAGCATTTCGACAACTTGTAGTTGATGCCTTTGATGCCTTCGCCGATGATTATAACTTCGTCGGAATCGACATCGTCGGGGATGCGTTGCTGCATAACGAATTCCTGCGCCGAGAGGGTGGGGACGGCGGGCTCGTCGATTTTCGCCTCGAAATCGATATATGCTTCGATGACGGTGTTGACGTCGATTTTCTCGTCGGCAATCTCGTTGTAGAAATCTGTGGCGGTTTTGTAGCCGAGTTTTTTGATTACTTTGGTCAGAACGGATTCGTCGAGGTCGACTTTCCGATTCTTAAATCGACGTTTAAGCAATTCTTTGGCAAGCTCTGCCGACTTGTTGTTGATCTCGTTAATCGTTTGGCGAATTTTGTTACGCGCCTTCGATGTTATAACGAAATTGAGCCATTGCAGTTTCGGCTGCTGGTTCGACGAGGTAATGATTTCGACAGTGTCGCCGCTTTGCAACTTATAGTTGATTTTCTGATTGCGACCGTTGACTTTCCCGCCCGTGCATGAGCATCCGATTTTGGAGTGTATGGCAAAAGCGAAGTCGAGCACGGAAGCGCCGAGCGGGAGTTTGAACAAGTCGCCCTTCGGGGTGAATACGAACACCTCTTTGTCGTAGATGTTCATATTCATCTTTTTCATCAGCTCCGAGGTGTCGCTATCGGAAGTCTCGAGCAAATCGCGCACGTTAGCCATCCAGCTGTCAAGACCTTGTTCGCTTTTCACTCCTTTGTATTTCCAGTGTGCGGCAAGGCCTTTCTCGGCAATTTCGTCCATACGTTGTGTGCGGATTTGAATCTCCACCCACTTCTTGTCGGGACCGCACACGGTGGTGTGGAGCGATTCGTAGCCGTTCGATTTCGGGATTGTTATCCAGTCTTTCGTTCGGCTTGGGTTTGCGCTATACATATCCGTGACGATGGCAAAGGCGTGCCAGCAGTCGCGGCGTTCGTTTTTCAACGGGGTGTCGATAATGATTCGGATGGCGAACAAGTCGAAGATGTCTTTAAGGTCGGCATTTTGCTTTTTCATCTTGTTCCATATCGAAAAAATCGATTTGGTGCGACCTTTAATCTTGAACGAAAGTCCAGCCTCTTTGAGCTTCTTTTCGACCGGCTCGATGATGCGCGCAATGTATTCGTCGCGTGCCGCTTTGGTCTCGTTGAGTTTGTGCGCAATTTCCGTATACTTCTCTCTGTTAGTATACTTAAGCGACATATCTTCGAGTTCTGATTTAATCTTGTACAAGCCCAAGCGGTGAGCCAAAGGTGCATAGAGATACATCACCTCCGACGAAACGTCGAACACGAATTTTTGGTTGTTGTGATGGTTAATCATCTTCATCAATCCGAGACGGTCGATTATCATAATGATGATAACGCGGATGTTTTCGGCAAAAGCCATCATCAATTTGCTGAAGTTCTCATTATGCAGTGCGCTTTGCTTTTTATATAGAATGGAAACCTTAAGCAAACCTTTGACGATTGTGAAAATATCTTCGCCGAACTCCGATTTGACTGTGTCGGCGGTAATGTATTCCGATTTGCAAAATTGATACAACAAAACCGCGATAACCATATTCTTGTCGGGGCAAAAATACTCAGTAATCAGTTTTGCCGTGTTCAAATGTCTTACAATAGGATTAATGCCATATTTGTCGCGTGTGGCAAATCCTTTCTCAATTCCTTGATTCATAATGTCACGAAGACGGATGAAAACATCGTAAGGAATCTCGTCCTTGAATATTTCCATCAATTCTTTCAGCGTCTTTTTGACAAAATCAGCCTCTTCAGGTGTGTAAAAGTTTTCGTACATTATATGCCGTTCCTTAATTTTGGTCAAATGTAAGGATTTTTTTTAAGAAAAGCTTTATGGTTTCGAGAAAAATTATTAAGTTTGACGTGTTGAAATAAAAACCTAATATAAACCATTATGTTCACAGATAAAGATTTGGAGTTGTTTAAACAACGCAACGTGACAGTAGAGCAGATTGAAGAACAGTTGAACTCGTTCAAAAAAGGCTTCCCATATTTGAAGCTTGTGTCGGCAGCTACTGTAGGTAACGGGATTATTAAAATGACTGAAGAGGATGAGGCTCACTATGTTTCGGTATGGAACGAATATTTATCGAGCGACGGCAATATTCTGAAATTTGTGCCTGCTTCCGGAGCTGCAAGTCGTATGTTTAAGAATCTCTTCTCGTTTGTCGACGGTGTCGACGATGTGCCGACCGATAAGTTTATGAAAGAGTTTTTTGCCGGTATTCACAAGTTTGCGTTCTTCGACGACCTTAATAAGGTTGTGATTGCCAACCACGGCAAGACTATCGACGAAATGATTACCGCCGGCTGCTATAAGCAAGTTGTTGAATGTTTGCTCGGTGCAAAGGGCATGAACTACGGCAGCCTGCCCAAGGCGTTGCTCGAATTCCACAAAGTAGGCAACGAAATCCATACGGCATTGGTAGAGCAGTTGGAAGAAGGTGCTCAATATGCACAAAATAAAGAAGGTAAAGTGAATGTTCATTTCACGGTTTCGGGCGAGCATCGCGCGCTGTTTAAAGCCGAAATGGATAGAGTAAT
>JBJEDP010000079.1:0-8200 GCA_051872175.1 Candidatus Limisoma sp. | reverse complement strand
TTGCTAAAACATTCTAAGACAAATAGTTACAAAATGTAAGTCGTTGAGTGATAGACAAGTATAGACACAAAAAAAGAGCCACCACCTTGTTCAGGTGGTGACCCTTTCGTGATCCGCCTGGGGCTCGAACCCAGGACCCCATCCTTAAAAGGGATGTGCTCTACCTGCTGAGCTAGCGAATCTACCTAACGTCAATCAGTTTCCTGATTGCGAGTGCAAAGGTATACCGTTTTTTTGATACTTGCAAATGTTTTGGCGATTTTTTTCGACAAAAATGCATTTTTGTGGTTTTTGGGGCATTTTTCGGGGCAAAAACGGGTGAAAAAATGAGAATAGAAAAAATTTTTTGACGAATATGGTTGGTATTTATAAAAAAAAGTGTAATTTTGCACCGTCTTTTCGAGGAAAGATGCCGGAGTGGACGATCGGGGCGGTCTCGAAAACCGTTGTACGGCTATCCGTACCCAGGGTTCGAATCCCTGTCTTTCCGCAATAGGTTGCGACCAACATCGCAACCTTTTTTATTTTTACACCTTCGCCGCACGCCGCAAATAAAGGTACACGTCGGCATTGATATGTACAAAAAACGGCAAATCGGGTACACGTTTCTTAAATATGTACCCAAAATCGGCAAATCGGGTACACGTCGGCTGTTTCCTCGCTTTTGCGCGTTTCGGCGGGTTTTGGGCGGTTTAATTTGGTTTTATTTGCTTTTTCGTCGGTGGAGTTGTAACTTTGCAGTCTCAAATAGTAACAAAAAACTCTAAGATATATGGCATTGCAATGTGGCATTGTAGGACTGCCGAATGTTGGTAAGTCTACTCTTTTCAACTGTTTGTCGAATGCGAAGGCGCAGTCGGCGAATTTTCCGTTTTGTACGATTGAACCGAATGTTGGTGTAATCACTGTTCCCGACGAGCGTTTGGGCAAGTTGGCTGAGTTGGTCAACCCGGAGCGCATAGTTCCGGCGACGGTGGAGATTGTCGACATCGCGGGGTTGGTAAAGGGTGCGTCGAAGGGCGAAGGTCTGGGCAACAAGTTTCTGGCGAATATTCGCGAGACCGACGCTATCATTCACGTTCTTCGTTGTTTCGACGACGATAATGTTGTCCACGTTGACGGCAGTGTCGACCCGGTTCGCGACAAGGAGATTATCGACTTCGAGCTTCAACTGAAAGACCTTGAGACTATCGAGAGTCGCATCAACCGCGTGCAGAAGCAGGCTCAAACGGGTGGCGACAAGGTTGCCAAGGTGCAATACGAGGTGCTCTGCCGCTACAAGGAGGCTTTGGAGCAGGGCAAGGCTGCGCGTACGGTGAGTTTCGAGACGAAGGACGAGCAGAAGTTTGCTCACGACTTGTTCTTGCTGACGAATAAGCCTATATTATATGTATGTAACGTCGACGACCGCTCGGCTGTCAGCGGCAATAAGTATGTCGAGCAGGTGCGCGAGGCCATCAAGGACGAGAATGCCGAATTGCTGATTGTGGCTGCTCAGACTGAGTCGGAGATTGCCGAGTTCGACACTTACGAGGAGCGTCAGATGTTCTTGGAGGAGATTGGCTTGAAGGAGTCGGGAGTGTCGCGACTGATTCGCTCGGCGTTCCATCTTCTCAATCTGGAGACGTATTTCACTGCCGGACCGAAGGAGGTCAAGGCGTGGACGTACGTCAAGGGCAGCAAAGCTCCGCAATGTGCCGGCATCATTCATACCGACTTCGAGAAGGGATTCATCCGTGCCGAGGTTATCAAGTATGACGACTACGTTGCGCTCGGCGGCGAAAGCCAATGCCGCGAAGCCGGAAAGATTGGCGTCGAGGGCAAAGAATACGTTGTGCAAGACGGCGACATCATGCACTTCCGCTTCAACGTGTAACGAAAGCGCACACCTAACGTCGTTCAAAAGATGCTGTTCAACTCGCTAAACTTCCTGCTGTTTTTCCCGGTAGTATGTTTGGCATACTTTGCCATACCTGCTCGCCACGTGCGCGTGCGCAACGGTATGCTGCTTGCGGCGAGTTACTATTTCTACATGAATTGGCACGCCGAATATGCCCTGCTGCTACTAACAACGACGGTGGTGACATACGTTGCCGCTATCGGCGTGGAGCGAGCCGCCGACTGTGCTCGTCGCCGTCGCACGTGGTTTGCGTCGGGCTGCGCACTTGCCTTGTCGGGGCTATTCGTGTTCAAATATTTAGGTTTTGTCGGCGAAAACGTCGAGCAGCTTCTTTCGGCACTCGGCATAGGCATCGCCCTACCCGACTTTGCACTGTTGCTGCCTGTCGGCATTTCGTTTTTCACCTTCCAGGCGTTAGGCTACCTCATCGACGTTCGCCGCGGAACGACCAAAGCGGAGACCGATTTTATGACGTTTGCGCTGTTTTTGTCGTTTTTTCCGCAGTTGGTTGCCGGACCTATCGAACGTTCGTCGAATCTGCTTCCGCAATTTCGCGAGCGCCACGCGGTCGACTATGAGCGCATAATCGCCGGCGTTGAGATGATGGTGTGGGGTTACTTCCTGAAACTTGCCCTCGCCGACCGCTGCGCCATATATGTCGACGCCGTCTACAACGCCACGACCCTGCAGTCGGGCATTGCCTACACGGTTGCATCGGTGCTTTTCACGTTCCAAATCTACGGCGACTTTGCCGGTTATTCGCTGATTGCCATCGGTGCGTCGCGGGTGCTGGGATTCCGACTTATGGACAACTTCCGCGCGCCGTATCTTTCAGCCTCGTTGGGCGAGTTTTGGCAGCGCTGGCACATATCGCTGTCGACGTGGTTTCGCGACTACGTCTACATTCCGCTCGGCGGCAACCGCCGTGGTCGCTTGCGCTGCTACACGAACCTGCTCATCACGTTCACCGTCAGCGGCATATGGCACGGTGCCAACTGGACCTTCGCCGCTTGGGGCGTGCTCCACGGCGCGGGTCTCTGCATTGAAAAAGCCTTAGGCATCGCCAAACGGCGCTATAAGGGTATTCGCCGCGCGGCGCACGTTGTGCTGACGTTCGCGGTGGTCAACCTGCTCTGGATATTCTTCCGCGCCGACAGTATCGACATGGCATTTACAATAATCCGACAAATGCTGACCAACTTCGACGTGCCCTACATTCCGCTGACAGTATTAGTGCTGTCGGCATTCGCCATCTCGGTGGTGCTGCTCAAAGAAATAACCGAAGAACGCGGCTTCAAGCTCCGGGCAACGGCACGCCGTAACGCCGTAGCGCGTCACACGCTGATTTCCATAACGATTGTCTACGTCATCCTGTTCGGCGTCCTTGGCGGCGACCAATTCATCTACTTTCAATTCTGACGACTATGAAAGATGCGCTGCGAGTAATATTAAGTTTGGCGATAATCAGTGCAACGGTGTTTGCGCTCGACCGACTCGGCGGCGAGGCGATGTGGTGGGCATTTCACCACACCAACGACATAACATCGCCGAAGATATGCTACGTCGCCGAGCAAATCGACGAAGACATCGTCATGATGGGCACATCGCGATGCAACTACCACTACGTGCCGTCGACGATTGCCGACAGCACACGAATGAGCTGCTACAACGCCGGAGTCGACGCCTCCGACTGCATCTATTCGCACTACACGCTGCTGCGGCTGATGCTACGCCGCCACACTCCGAAAGTGGTGTGTCTCGACGTGATGGCTGCCGATTTCGCCACCTGGGAAGGCTATAACCCTACCGAAACAGTCAGCTTTTTTGCGCCCTACGCCGGTGCCGACGAGCAAAGCGACTCCGTGTTCCGCCTCGCCGGGACGCTCAACGCCTACCGTCTGTCGCACCTCTATCGCTACAACGCCAAAGCGGCATCTATCATCTTCGGACTTTTTGCCGAGCGCCATCCGCAGTCGGTGTCGGGCTACATACCCATCAGCGGCGCCGACGAACCGTTGCCAAAACTCGAAAAATACGAATCGCAGGCCCAAGTCGACAGCACCAAGATTCGTTACGTTGAGAAATTCGTCGACGACTGCCTTAGCCGCGGAACCGCCGTAGTCTTCGTCGCGTCGCCCCACTACAGCATCGTCGACAGCACCTACTACGCGCCGCTCGCCGACCTGGCACGCCGCCGCGGAATTCCGTTTTTGAACTATCACGGTAGCGAACTCTTCACCGACCGACCCGAATTATTCCACGACCCGACACACCTCAACAGCCGCGGCGCACAGCGCTTCACCGAAATCTTCGCCGCCGACCTCCGCCGCATCGTAAGCCCGAAGGGCGAGTAAAAACACAACGAGAGCACGCCGCAGCGACGTGCCCTCGTTTCAGAAGCGATTAATCTAATATAATTATTTTACAAGCACTTTAGTGCGTCCTACGATGTAGAATCCCGGAGCACCGATAGTGAACGTGTTGTCGCCCTCAACCACGTTGAGAAGCGTCACCTTGCCATCCACGGTCGTCATCGGCACGACTGCAGCTCGCGGTGAGTTGATGTGCAGAAGTTTTCCTTCGGCATAGATGGTCATATCGGCAACCTTGGTTTGTGCAACGCCGCTTGATGCATTGATTTCGAAAGCACAATCGGGCAAGTCGTATTCAATATTGTTTGCAACGAAAGAGATTGCTTTGATGCTCATCTCAAGTTTGCCTGCCGGCAAAGAGCTACCTGCCACCACGGGAAGAATCATCAGCGCACCGTCGTTGCCCGAGAAGTTTGCATTCTTCGACGAGAACGAAACTACGCGCATTGAGCCATTCGACAACACATTGGAAGCAATCGTGTGAGTGCGGCTCTTGCGGCTGCTAAGGTCAACGATATACTCGCCGTCCTCCTCTAAGAAGCTGAGACCCTCGGGGAGATAGATGTCGCACTGGAATGCGGTATAGGCTTGCGAATTTGCCAAACAAATCTCAAAGTCCTTGGTTTCGCCTGGAGCGATAGTTAAGTTGTTGGCATACAGGCAATCACCTTCAGGGGCAGGCACATTCATCAACAAGTTTTTCGGAGCAGTGAGCGACGACGTAGCTGCAGGAACTCCGAGTACAATGTCGACAATACCCGTCACGTCGGCAATCGAGATAGCTTCGTCGGCATTGACGTCGGCTGCAGCGAAGACGAATGGTTCGGGATTTTCTTCAAGGATGTAGCTAACCGTGGTGGTTGCATCGGCTACCGACACTTTTTTATCTGCGTTGGCATCGCCAGACACGAGTTGTACGGCTGAAATGTTGAATGCCATATCGGCAAGACGAAGTTCTACGTTATTGTTGTCGACCACGTAGATGTTTTTGATTTCTACCTGATAGTCAGCCACGTTGTCGGGAAGGATAATCGGAAGGTTGAAAAGCGCACCTTCGTTTCCTGTAAATGCTGTGTTTTTCGATGAGAAAGCCACAATTCTGATAGCGCCGTCGGCTTGCAGTCGCGACGACAGCGTATGGGTGCGCGATTCGCGTCCGGCAAAGGTTATGTCGTATTCATCTTCCACCACAACGAGCGACAATTCGTCGGGCAGATACACATCGCACTGGAATGCGGTAATGGTCTCGTTGTTGTTCATCTCCACGGGGACATTCACTGTCGTGCCGGCAAAATCCGTCCGATTGGCAACGGCAAAATTGGTGTCGGGTGCGTCATTAACGGTTACCGTGCAAGAACCGGTTGCCGACAAATCGTAAGCCTTGATAGTTACCGATATTGTAGTCACTCCGGCAGCGAGGGCTGTGACGTTGCCGAAGCGGTCGACGGTGGCTACAGCGGGATTGCTGCTCTTCCACGTGAGCGAGTCGGCGGGCAGACAGTCGGGCATAAACGTGCCATCGATTTTCTCGGTGCTGCCGACAATCAGTTTGCGGTCGTTGACAATTGCGCTGAATTTCATCTCCTGGATAGAACGCCAGTTCTGCCAGCTGCTCTCGTTATACCATGCCGGGTCATTCCTGTAAGTATCCACCATCCCCGGGCGGACATAAAGGTCGCAGTGCTCGGCGGCGTAGTCAAAAGACCACGAAGAATTCGCAGGGTCATATTTTATTGTTGGCAAAACGGAATAAGGCGCATAAATAGACTGTATCGGTGTACCAAAGAATACTTGAGCAGCATAGGACCTAATATTTCTTGGTAGCCATATTGATTTTATACCGGAGTCCCTAAATGCGCTATGACCAATCGAATAAAGAGTCGATGGCAAATCAATTCTCTCAAGCGATTTGCAATTTTTGAATACACCTTCTTCTATATATACAAGTTTTTCCGGCAACTTAACATCCTTCAATCCCGTGCAATTTTCAAATATGTAGTAGTTAAGTTTTGTTATATAATTGCCGGGGAAAGTCACTGAAACCAGCCCGGAGCAACCATAGAAAGCAGATTGCCCAAGGTCTGACAGATTCTCGGGAAGAACCAAATGCTCAAGCGATAAACAGCCACGAAAAGCGCTATCACCGATCTTCAAGGCTGATGGCATTGTGAGTTCGTGAAGAGCCACACAGTCCCAGAAAGCGCAGGATTCTATTGCCATTAATTCATCAGGTAGCACCACAGTACTCAAAGCTTTGCAACTGAAAAATGTATCTTTATAAATATACTTCACCTTGTTTGGTATAGTAACAGATAGCAAACCACTTTGACTGAATGCGTATTCGCCGATAAATTCAAGGCTGTCGGGAAGGATAGCCTCGGTGAGATTATTGCATGAATGAAATGCATATTTTTCGATTGCTCGCAGAGATGCCGGAAAATTAATTTTAAATAGGTTTGAGTTATAAAAAGCCTCTGTGCCAATTCTCTCAATAGTTTCAGGCAATGTCACTTGATATAGGTTACTCGTGCCTTTAAAAGCATAGTTTCCGATGGAAGTGACGGTGTAGGTAGTTGTGTCGCAATTCACGGTTGCGGGAATCGTCACATTGTAGGCATAGTTGTTGGCAATGCTTCGACGCGGTGAGCAACAGAGTCGGTGACATTATAGTTTATGCCATCGACCACGAACGTTCCGGCTGATGCCGAGAGGCAACACAGCCCAAGCATCAGCCACAAGAAGAAAGATTTAATTTTAAGCATAAAATCGGCTATTTTTAGCGTCGCCACATAGTCCGGATGGCAACATAAATTTACACACAATGAGCGTGGGCTATCTTTTGATACATTACAGGGATTTTAAGAGAAAGATAATGAAACAAAAACGCTCAACTTTTTAACATAAATCAACCTGCCGCGACCAAGCAGCCTCCGCCACTTGTTTTTTTCACGACAGAAAGAACAAAAATACACAAACTGCTTTTTCGTTGCAAAAGTAGCAAAAAATCATATCAAAACAATAAGTCCGACTGACTTTTTTTATTCTATTTGGCTGAAAATTTCGCCGTCGACCTCCACCGCATCGTAAGCCCGAAGGGCGAGTCGCTCCGCTTGCCAAGGATAATTCCCGGGGCGGAATGCGAATCATTTATAGCGATTTTTGGAGAAAATCCGATTATGTCTTTTTTTTTAGGACAGAAATACCTATATTTGTCCCCAAATTTAGGACACTATGGACAAACAGTATATAAAAACACAAATAGCAATGCGACAGTCGGAATTTCCGACCGACCTAAAGATGCGCGAAAAAATGCTCCCAATCGATAGCGGAAAAATTGTGACGATTCCGGGAGTGAGACGTTGTGGAAAAACGTCAAGAATGGAAGCTGTTGTAAATGAATTGCTTAAACGCGGCGTTGGAAGAGAAAGAATATTGTGGGTTAGTTTCGATGACGAACGTCTCGTCAGCATGAAACCGGAAGAACTTAACCAAATATTGGAGTCGTACTGCGAGATGTATCCGGACATCGAGATGTCGTCGGTATATATGTTTTTTGACGAGATACAATTAATTGAGAATTGGGAATATTTTGTAATGAGGCTTTATAAGCACTATTCCAAAAACATATATATCAGCGGCAGCAACGCCTCTATGCTCAGCCGAGAGCTGAAATCCGCATTACGCGGATGGCCCGACGAAGAAGAAACATTGCCTCTATCGTTTGCGGAATATTGCGAGTTTAAGGGGATAAAAACCGACAGCCTTTTAGAGACTGACTTGGCAAAACTGCGTAATGCGTTTATGTCGTATAATAATGAGGGCGGTTTTCCGGAAGTTGTACTCACTGAAAACAGTCTGCAAAAGACAAAGATTCTGCAAACGTATTTCGACACGATGCTTTTAAAAGATTTGGTCGAGCATTACAGAT
>JBJEDP010000078.1:0-1812 GCA_051872175.1 Candidatus Limisoma sp. | reverse complement strand
TGTCTATGCAAAGCAGAAAAACCGTAACCCGTTCATCGACAACCCCGAACTTGCCGACTACATCTGGGGTAGCCTCAAAACGACAAACTGGTCGGAATCGGCAGCTGCGGCAACAGCAATCTCATCGCCTGCCGACGGCTCTACCGTAAGTTTCGGCACCGTAGCGACCAGCTCGACCAACACTAAGACAATCGCCGTACAAGGTGTAAGCCTCAGCGACGACATCAGCGTCAGCGTCGACGGCGAAGGATTCTCCGCTTCGGCAGAACTCATCACCAACTCATCGGCATCGAAACGCGCTGCCGGACCGCTCCGCGTCGATGCTTCTTCAGTGGCTAACTCCGAAGCATATATCCAGCTGACCTTCCACGGCGACGTCTCAGCCAACTACGAAGGCGAACTCGTACTCACCTCAGGCGATGCAGTCAGCCACGTGCGCCTCACCTCGGAAGCCCTCGACGGACTCCCCGCAGCTCCGGCAGAAAACGTCAGCGACACTTCGTTTACCGTTCGTTGGGTGAACGTGGGCGATGAATTTGCCGACGGCACATACCGCCTCGACGTTGCCGACGATAACGGCACTATCGCAGGATATCCCGTTTACGTCGACGCCGGCGAACTCACTCACCTCGTCGAAAACCTTCAACCCGATACGCACTACACATTCAGCCTCACCTCCGAGACTATGCAAAGTAACGTCGTTGAAGTGACAACCGACCCGGCTCATCCCGCAATCACTTACGTATTCGATCCCGAAGCCCTCGTGTTCAGCGCAGCACCCGGTCAGCCGTCGAAAAGCACCGAAGTGCTCTACGAAGTTGAAAACGTAACCGGCAACATTACAGTCTCTGTAACCACACCGTTCGAAGTAAGTACCGACAATAGCGATTGGGCAACTTCAGTAACCGCAGCCGCCGACGCTTCGCTCTACGTACGCCTCGGCAGCACAACCGCCGGCGAATATATCACCTCTATTCGCGTCACCTCCGGCGAATTCTTCAACGACCTGCTTACCGCAGAAGGTCAAGTCTACCAAGACTCTAACTTCGTTGAAGACTTTGAGACCGAAACGACCGAAAGCTATACAATAGCCGACTACATCGGTTCGGCTTGCGCTTGGACGCTCAACAACGCCGGCACTTATAAACCGACAACAACAACAAGCGGCACAATCAACGACGACCCCTACGAAGGCAACTACTGCCTGCGTTTCGGCAAAGATGCGACCAGCTCGATTACGATGGCATCCGACAAAGTCGACGGAGCAAAAACACTGTCGTTCTTCGCTCACAAATGGGCTGACAGCGACGCAACAGCGTCAATCAACATCGACTACTCTATCGACGGCGGACAGTCGTGGACAACAGCCGGTGTAGCACAAGTCACCGGCACATCGTGGGAAGAATTCAGCGCCGACATCAACGTCAACTGCCCCGTACGTTTCCGCTTGGCACAAACAGCAGGTGCTCGCGTCAACATCGACTACATCACCGCAACAGTAGGCACTTCGTCGGTTGCCGACCTCAACTTCTCCGACTGCAAAGTGACGCCCATCCGCGGTGGCGTATCGGTTGAAGCACAACAGCCGCAAGACGTCAAAATCTACGGCATCGACGGTATCGTCTACGTCAACACGACCGTCAGCGGCAGCCAAACATTTACACTTCCAAAAGGCGGCGTTTACCTCATCGCCGTGGGCAAGACAATGCAACGCGTCGTGATTCGATAAAGCATTATCAATAAAAAACAAAAAAGAGGAGGGTGTATCAAAAATAAATTTTTTGGTGCACCCTTTCTATATATCGCTATATG
>JBJEDP010000077.1:0-1816 GCA_051872175.1 Candidatus Limisoma sp. | reverse complement strand
ACTCTCTCCACTCTTACCCTTACCTCTTACCTCTCCACTCTTACCTCTTACCTCTTACCTCTTACCTAAAAATTGTCGTTTACGCATTTTTTAACCGCAGAACCCAATATTTTTGCCAATAAAAGTGTAAATTTGCACTCAAACGAGATACAATGAAAGCGACTGAGCCCAAAAGCATCGGAGAAATTCTTAACGAATTCCTCGACCCCGCAAAACTCGACGACAACATAAACGCTCGTCGTCTCGAAGCGCTTTGGGGCGAAGTCGTTGGTCCGTATATCAATCGGCAAACCGTCCGTCGCTACGTGGCGCGACGAGTCCTGCACGTCATCATCAAATCTGCGACCCTTCGCAACGAACTCATGATGAATCGTTCCGCTCTCGTCAAACGACTTAACGAAGCTACCGGCGCCGACATTATCGACGACATTACTTTCTCATAGGAGGTTATAATTATGACTGATAACAACAAACCCACTAAAAACGACACACCGGCGTTTCGTCACTCAATTCCGGTGCAAATGCGTTTCAACGACATCGACGTGCTCAACCACGTCAACAATTCCGTATATTTCAGTTACTACGACTTAGGCAAATCCGCTTATTTCACAACGATTAAGCGCGGCGTGGTCGACTGGGACAAAATCGACGTCGTTGTCGCTAACGTCAACTGCAACTTCATCGCTCCGATTTATTTCGGCGAACCCGTTTCGGTAGTTACTCGCGTAGAAGCGATTTTCAACAAAAGTTTCAAGCTACATCAACGCATCGTCAACACCGTCAACGGTCAAATCAAAAGCGAATGCTCGACCGTTATGGTCAGCATCGACTCTTCGACCGGCTCCGCTGTCCAACTCTCGCAAGCTTGGATTGCCGCCATTACAGCCTACGAAGGGCACAACCTTTTAGAAAGCCATCCTACTGATTCAGAATAAATTAGCAAAATGACAGACATCAAACAAACCATGCGCGACATCCTCGCCGCCGAAAGCCGTGCCGTGGCGAACATCCCCGTAACTTCGGGATACGAACAAGCAATCAGCCTCATCGTCGACCACGTCTGGAACGGCGGCGCAAAACTCATCACTTCCGGTATGGGAAAAGCCGGACAAATCGCGATGAACATCGCAACCACGTTCTCCTCGACGGGAATCCCCGCAGTCTTTCTTCACCCCAGCGAGGCGCAGCACGGCGACCTCGGAGTTATGCAGCCTAACGACATCATGCTCCTGCTCTCCAACTCCGGTAAAACCCGCGAAATAATCGAACTCGTCGACCTCGCGCGTAACATGAACCCGGACCTCAAAATCATCGTCATCACCGGCAACGCCGACAGCGAACTCGCTCACGCCGCCGACGTTACTCTCTGGACTGGCGCCGCCGACGAAGTGTGCCCCCTCGGACTAACCCCGACCACTTCGACCACGCTGATGACCGTAATCGGCGACATCCTCGTCGTCGGCACGATGAAAACAACCGGATTCACCAAAGAAATGTACGCAATGCGCCACCACGGCGGATACCTCGGGAAAAAAAGCCGCGGCGAAAACAATCAATAAGATGAAAAAAGTTATAGCAATCGGACAATCCGTGCTCGACATCATCCACCTCGACGGACGCCCTACCGCATCGTTCACCGGCGGTCGAATCGCCAACATGGCTGCCTCGCTCGGCCGCTGCGGCATCTCCGTAGAATACGTCAGCGAATGCGCCACCGACAGCGTCGGCGACATGGTGGTCGATTTCCTCAACCGTAACGGCGTCGGAACAGCCTCGGTCGACCGCTTCACCGAAGGTCAATCGCAAGTGTCGCTCA
>JBJEDP010000076.1:0-8260 GCA_051872175.1 Candidatus Limisoma sp. | reverse complement strand
CCCCGTCGCCTGAGTACGCCGACCCCTCAACGACGCCCCCGCGCCGCGACCCCATTATCACCGACGTCGACTTCGAAGAAATAAAATAAAAAATCATCTCCTCTACTCTCAAAAATTCTTACTTATCGGCGAAATATTTGCCTAAATGCGTCGAGCGGTATGTTTTTTCTGCAAAAATGTTCCTTAAACGAAATACGATGTTCCTTAAACGAAACCTCTTTTGCAATCTTTGCACTAATTTTGTGCCGTAAACAAAACGACATAAAACTATGAACACAACATCGGCTCACAGTCATACCGGCATTCGTCATGCAATTGCCGCGGCTCTGTTCTTAATAATGGCACTGACCACCGCCGCCGCACCGAAAGCAACCATAACAAAGAACGGCAACACTCGCACCGTAAAAGTGACGGCACTACCCGCCAACGTCGCCGAATTCAGCGCGTTGCGCAACCAAATCGGCACAAGTCCCGAAGGCGTCGTTGCCCTGCAAGTGCTTGCGCTCGGCATGTATAGCAAATACGGGCAATCGGTCGGCGAAGAATGTCTCGACATGATTAACACCGCAACCGGGCTGACGGCGCACGCTCGCGGACGTCTTCGCGAATGGTTCGTCAAAGGAACAAACGACCCGCGCCCATACCAAGCGGCTTCCTACATGGCAGGCGCTACCGCCGACAACGGCTACAACCCCTCGCGACCGCTAACGATGGTCGTGACAATCGGCACAACTCAACGCACCTCCGACGGCGAACTCATCACCGTGCGTCTCCGCTGCCAAGGCTACGACAGTTCGAAAGACATTCGCATCACCGTAAAACGCCCCGACGGCGACCGCTTCTGCTACATCAACGCGAACGGCTCGATGTATATGAAGGTGCGCGAAATTAAGAAAGGTACTACTTATAAAGGTCTTCGATAAATGATTCCGACAATGAGAAAATCAATCATCATAGCAATATCCGCACTATTCTGCCTTGCCGGCTCGGCGTGCGGCAACAAAGCAAATGCCGAAAACGGCACCGACGCTGTTGCCGACTCTACGGTAACCGTCGCCTGCGACGAAGAACTCCTGCCTTACGTCTCGACGCTCGAAAGCATTGCCACATCGCTTTGTTGCGGCAGCGAAGAACTCCAAGACGGCATGTACGAAGTCTACCGAACCGCTCTAACCCTTGACGAAAAAATCGATCTCAACGCCGTCGGCTACACGCTGCGGACAATCGGCGACGAACAATACCTGATAATCGGAGGTCTCAAGGATAGAAACAACAACACATACGATAGCAAAGCAAGTCCCATCATCAACCTCTATCGCCAAGACGGCGACGAAATAAAACTCATCCTTTCCGGTTACTATTTCCGAGATGAATGGTATCTGACAAAAAACGACGAGCTGTTCAACGTCGGCGCAGTGAGCGCATCTACCGAGATTACCGCGCTCTACGACATCCGCGACGGAGAACTCCTATGCAACCATTTTTGGATGCGCTACACCGACCTACACACCGAGGGATATACTTACTACCACAGTTACGAACCGATGTACAAACCGGAAGAAGGCGCAACGAAGCTCGACTGGACAGAACAAGACTACCTGAACAACATCGAGTCGCATATGGAGCAGGCAGTCGAAATTCCGCTTACGCCGATTTCCACACTTCGTCCGCTCGCAGCCACTCAAGACGGCAACAAAGTGACCCTCACAACGTCGGCTACGTTGTATAACCTGAAAGTGCTTGCGCTCAGCGATGCCGACTTCAGCGACGGCATACCAAAGTTCACCGAACGCGCCACTACGACTAAATCCGTGCTCAAGCCCGACGAAAGCCTGGCGGTCGACATGACGTTCAACGGCGACATGCCCGAGCACGGCGTCGAGTTTGTCGACGCACTCGGTCACACCGTCAAGATGACAATAACAATCAGCGGCGACGACGGCTCGCTCGTAATGTATCAATACTATTGCTCCGATTTGAACTATGAATAAATCGACATTAACCATATTAATACTCTCAACAGTCGCTATGACAGCCTGCGCAAACGCCAAAACAACCGACCGACGCAGCTACCGAAAACGTGTAGTTCGAGTTTCTCGAGGGCACATGGCAACTCTATGACGCAAATCGCGGCAACAAAAACATCACGTTGACCCTCGACGTCGACACATTCTTGAAAATCCTCGAAAAAGCATCGACCGGAGCCGACGGCTACGAACAACTCGACGCCACTCGCATGGACGGCTTCAAACGCCTCGCCGAATTCATCAACCAAACCGAAGAAGAAGAAGAATAGCCGTTAGCGCTCGACAATTGTGGTCCACTTATATAGCGGGCTGCGCCTCCCCGAGCCGCAGCCCGCTTGCAGTTTAACGGTAGCAAAGATACCCGAACCCGTCACAAACGCACTGCATCTTTCACAAAAAGCAGTACATTTGTGACAAAAAAAATACATTATTATCGACAAAACCGCACAGCGAACATTGCCGGTTAGCCCGTTCGCAACGGAACGGCGTGAATAATGGCCGAATTAGCCGTAGCAAACAATCCTGCGCCTCAACTCGACCCGGGCATTCTCATCGTGTCGAAGATACGATGAGAATGAAAAGCCCTGGAGGGGCGCCAATTATGGGTAACGCCGGGTTCAGTGCCGGAGGCACTTAACCCGGTGAATGACAAAAAAATAGATATTCGAACCTCGTGAGAGGTTCGGTCATGATAATGAAAATGCTAAGTCAAATCAAGGTTTGTTAAAGTCAATCCATATTTAGAGCATAGTTCCTTGTATTCATTCTCAAAAGTGAATTTACGATGGTGCTCTTGTTGTCCGATAATGTATTCTATTACAGCAAATTTCGCCGATTCTGACACAGAAAATGCTCCATATTCTCTGCCCCAGCCCTCAAAATCGGGAAACTTGCCGCATTCTTTCATCCAACTACTCGATTGTTGCTTTATTTTCTTCACAAATTCGGCAACGGAAATGGTTGGGCTAAGACTTACCAAAATATGGATATGGTTGGGAATCCCATTTATGCGTAAAAGATAGCAATTCATTTCTTTGCATAAATGCCAAATAAAGCGATAAACGTCTTCACGGTAATCGTTTGCGATGGTCATCTTGCGGCTTTTCGTATTGAATACTATGTGTATCAGGTTTTTTACTTTACTCATTATTCGTTTTTTTTTGCAAATATAGTAAAATATTACATTAATGTGCATATCTGCTATCACAACCGACCCTCTCCGAGGCTCGAGGTGTTGGGGGGGTGAGCCTCGTTCCCCACGCTAAACGTCTCCGACGCTGAGCGTGGGGTTTACCACAATCGGCGCGTCTCCTACGCACCGAGGTGCGACCCCACCCCGGAATGGTGTCTTTTTGGGTGTATTGTTTTGGCTATCAGCATGGTAGGATCGCGGCTTGCTGCGACCGGGTATGGGTGGGGAATGTGCCTCTAACCCATAACCACTAACCTCTAACCACCGCCGTAGGCGCGATGATATCGTCAAGATGCCAGCTCGAAGAGCTTGCGGCTATGTGCTATAAGGCATGCGGAGTAAATCCCACCTTGAAGAGGACAAGCAGAGGGCTATGGTGTTGCAGGAGAGAGCCTACAGTAGAAAACGTCGAGCGCCGCACATCCGAGATGAATGCGCGGCGCTTATTAGTTATTGGCGACTTAGTATTCGTCTTCGTTGAAGAAGAAATCGTCTTTGCTGGGATAGTCAGGCCAGATGTCTTCGATGCATTCGTAAACGTCACCTTCGTCTTCAATCTCTTGAAGGTTTTCAATCACTTCGAGCGGTGCGCCCGAGCGAACTGCATAGTCGATAAGCTCCTCTTTGGTTGCGGGCCAGGGCGCATCCTCAAGTTTTGATGCTAATTCAAGTGTCCAATACATAATCTGTCAAGTTTTTTGCTGTCCTAAAAATTTTGCGCAAAAATACAATATAAATTGCTATTTACAATCTTTATCCCAAAAAATTTCTTCAATTTGATTATGAATATTGTTAAATCTCGCTAAAACGAAGAAAAAGTCGCTCAAACGGTTCAAATATTTAACAACATTCGGGTCGATTTTCACCCCCGAGCGTCCCAAACTTATCACGCGTCGCTCGCACCGACGGCACACCGACCGGCATACGTGACTGACTGACGATATCCGGCTACCTCCGGGCAAGACGAATCGTCGCAGCGGCGGCAACTCCGAGTCGAGCACGTCGATGAAATGCTCCAGTCGGCTCACGTCGTCATCGTCCAAGCCGAAACAGCTGTCGGCTCCTTCCGTGGCGAGATAGCCACCGATGTTGAAAAGTTTGTTTTGCACGATGCGCAGCACCGCTTTCGTTTCGCCGGGCACGTTATGCAGATTGTCGAGCATGCCGATAAAAGAGTTGAGTTCGTCGACCGTACCATAAGCCTCAAGGCGCACATCGTCTTTCGCCACACGTTGTCCGCTCGCGAGCGACGTCTGTCCGCCGTCGCCGGTTGCCGTATATACATTACTTTTCTTTATCATAAGCATTATATTTTAAGGGTTTTAAGATAGTCGACACATTCGCGAGCAGAGCCGACTCCGACGACAGTCTGCACAGCCTCGGCTGCTGCCAGCCCAAGGTCGACAAAGCGTTGCAGTTGGCAGAGCAAGGGGTCGTAGAGTCCGCCGACGTTGACAAGCACGATGCGCTTATTGTAGCATCGATTCACCGTCATTTCAGCCAGCGCGCTCATCACCTCGTCGAGCGTACCGATGCCGCCCGGCAACGCCACGATGACGTCTGCCATTGCAAACAGTCGGTTTTTGCGCTCCGCCAAGTCGCGCGTATAAATCATTTCGTCGGCAAGCGGGTCGGCAAGCGAGCGAAACACTTCCGGAATAATGCCCACAACGCGAGCACCCGCACGCTTTGCCTCAGCGGCAAGCAGATGCATCTGACCGGCGTTCGAGCCGCCATAGACGAGTTGCGCACCAGCCTCGGCAATGCCGCGGGCAACCTCCTCTACGGCTTGGCTATACTCGGGCGCCACACCCGTCTTTGAGGATAGATAGACCGTTACGTTCATCGTTTCTTGTTCTTTTCTAACAAAATTAATGCAAATTGCGTGCAAAAGCAAATACTTAGAGTCTGTTTTAAAAAATAATTATTAACTTTGCCAACGGAAGGTCAAGGTAGAGACCGCAATCTTCCGACCAAATTAGCGAGAATTGTCTCGCCAAAGGTGTTATTGCACTTATCTTCTCGATTCGAACTTGGCGGTTTGGCTGTGACGAGGATAGATGTCGATAGCACCTGCACCGAATCTCAAATTAGCACAAAAACTAACAGATTATCGGTGTGGGGCTGTTGCTTTTGTCTGTCACATGGTTCGCCAAGACCGGAATCGAAGATATTAAAGCACGTTTCCACACCTTTTTTTGTATTAACCAACAATTGACCAACAGCATTTTGTCTTTTCTTCTTATGACAACAACATACACTCGATGACCGACTCGACGACGACGATTTTCCGTCTTCGCCATGGTTACTTTTGCCCATTGCGGGCAATAAATAAGAAATAAAGCGAAAACCTTATTTCTACTCAAATACATCACCAATTTCTAATCAGTTTTATCAGGTTGGGCAAAGAATTAATTGTTCATAGTCCGAACCCAACCACGTTCCAAGTTGCCCCGCGACTTGGAACTTTTGTTTCCGGCGCATCAGAAGAAAATGGAAACACCAACCTCTCCGCTATTATGCAGCTTGCAAAGTAATATACCACTTAGTCACTCGATATAATTACCTAACCTACAAGCACTTATCCACTTAACTTAGTCACTTAACTTAGTCACTCGATATAAAAAAGTGACTAAGTTAATGCTCCTTCTTACCCCCTCAAAAAGAAGAGCGCCGCGGGGGATGCCGAGGCGCTCTAAAATTATGAAATACTAAAGATGTTACTCTTTGTCGTTACGACGAGGGCCACGGGGTCCGCGGTTGTTGCCGCCACGGTTGCCGCCGCGATTCTGTCCGCCACGGGGACCACGGTCGCCGCGCGGTGCACGTTCGCGCTCTACATAGCCTTCCGGCTTGGGTTGAAGGGCACGCATCGAGAGACGGAACTTGCCGGTCTTCTTGTCGATTTCAATAAGTTTAACGGTCACTTCGTCGCCTTCGTGGAGGTTGGTGTCTTCCATCTTGTCGTAGCGATTCCAGCCGATTTCGGAGATGTGAAGCAAGCCGTCGCGTCCGGGCATAAATTCTACGAATGCGCCGAATTCGAGGATGCTTACAATCTTACCGGTATAGACTTCGCCTTCTTCAGGCTGCGCCACGATGGCTTTGATGCGAGCAACTGCCTTGTCGATAGAGTCTTTGTTGGGGGCAGCAACTTCGACGAAGCCTTGGTCGCCTTCCTCTTCGATTGTAACGATGGCGCCACTCTCTTCTTGGATGCCTTGGATAATCTTTCCACCCGGGCCAATGACAGCACCGATAAACTCTTTGGGGATTGTCATTGTAACGATTCTGGGTACGTGAGGCTTGTAGTCTTCGCGCGGAGCCGGAATTGTTTCGTTGATGATATTGAGGATGTGCAGACGTCCTTGTTTAGCTTGGTTAAGGGCTTTTTCGAGGATTTCGTACGAAAGGCCGTCGCACTTGATGTCCATTTGAGTTGCGGTGATACCGTCAGCCGTACCGGTTACCTTAAAGTCCATATCGCCGAGGTGGTCTTCGTCGCCGAGGATGTCGGAGAGCACGGCATATTTAGGTGAATCAGAATCAGAGATAAGACCCATAGCGATACCTGCAACGGGCTTTTTCATCTTCACACCGGCGTCGAGCAGTGAGAGCGTTCCGGCGCAAACGGTAGCCATCGACGATGAGCCGTTCGACTCGAGGATGTCGCTGACGATGCGGCATGTGTAGGGGAAATCGTCGGGGAACATACGTTTGAGAGCACGGTGTGCCAAGTTGCCGTGACCGATTTCGCGACGGCCTACGCCACGTTGCGGCTTAGCTTCGCCTGTCGAGAAGGGCGGGAAGTTGTAGTGGAGCAAGAAGCGCTCTTTGCCTTGGTTGAGCACGTCGTCGAGGATTTTCTCGTCGAGCTTCGTACCGAGCGTACAAGTTGCCAGTGCTTGAGTTTCACCGCGAGTGAACACAGCCGAGCCGTGAGGTCCGGGCAGGTAGTCGACTTCGCACCAGATGGGGCGAATCTCGTCGGTCTTACGGCCGTCGAGACGGATGCCTTCGTCGAGCACGCAGCGACGCATTGCGTCTTTCTCTACGTCGTGGTAGTAGCGAGCCACCATCGGTGCTTTCTCTTCGCGCTCTTCTTCGGGTATGGTTTCGAGATATTCTTCTTCGATTTTCTTGAATTCGTCGCTTCTCCAATGCTTGTCAGCGCAACCTGCTTTAGCGATTGCGTAAGCTTTGTCGTAGCATTTTTCGCGGACGTCACGGCGAAGGTCTTCGTCGTTGACTTCGTGGCAGTATTCGCGTTTTACGACGCCAACTTCTTTGGCGAGCTCCATCTGCACGAGGCATTGAGCTTTGATGGCTTCGTGAGCAGCTTTGAGGGCATCGAGCAAGTCGGCTTCCGACACTTCGTTCATTTCGCCTTCGACCATCATAATGTTGTCGTAGGTAGCACCTACCATGAGTTCGATATCAGCACGTTCCACTTGTTCGAAAGTCGGGTTGATGACAAATTCGCCATCGACGCGAGCCACGCGAACTTCGGAAATCGGGCCGTGGAAAGGCACGTCGCTGACTGCGATAGCTGCCGATGCAGCAAGACCTGCGAGCGCATCCGGCATATCAACGCCGTCCGACGAGAACATAATCACATTGACAAACGTGTCGGCATGGTAGTTCTCCGGGAATAACGGACGGAGCACACGGTCGACCAAACGTGATGTGAGAATTTCGTAGTCGCTGGCGCGGCCTTCTCTCTTTTGAAAACCGCCGGGATAACGTCCCGCAGCGGAAAACTTCTCTTTGTATTCAACTTGCAAAGGCATAAAGTCGACGCCTTCGCCTGCCTCCTTGGCAGAAACAACGGTTGCGAGCAGCATTGTGTTGCCCATTCGCAACTCTACTGCGCCATCAGCTTGCTTTGCCAATTTGCCTGTCTCCAGGGTAATTTCACGTCCATCTGCAAGCGTGATGGTCTTTTTAATTGGATTCATATTTTCTTATCGTCTTAAAATTCGTACAAAGGTACAACAAAAAAGTAGAACACCGAACTGTTAATCAGTTATTTTCACAAAAA
>JBJEDP010000075.1:0-1820 GCA_051872175.1 Candidatus Limisoma sp. | reverse complement strand
TGTGCTATTGCGCTATCGAAAAGGCTTATCGCGAGGGGCGTGTCGACTTCTATAAGCCGATTTCGTGCCATCTCTATCCCGTGCGGATTACGGACTATCCCGATTTCTCGGCGGTAAACTATCATAAGTGGAAAATCTGCAAGGCTGCGCAAGTGCTCGGTCGTAAAAAGGGCATCCGCCTCTATCAATTCCTTGCCGGACCGCTAACTCGTCGATTTGGCAAAGAATGGTACGACGAATTGTGCGCCGCCTGCGAGGCTTATCTTGAGCAATATGGCGACTAAACGTACTTCGAGAATAATTGGTGTAGCATCGGTGGCGGCTCTGCTGGTTGCCGGTGCCGTCTACTTCGCTTTGGCGTTTGCCGAGGTGGGCAAGCACAAGGATAAGCTTTGGCTGCATCGTTGCAATTCGATAGAGAAACTCAACGAAAAATACGGCGACTACACGAACGTCGAAGTCGATGTGTGTTTCCGCGATACGGTGCTCGACGTTACGCACGACCTCGACAAATCGTTTGGGCTGAGCATTGAAGAGTATTTCGCTTTTTTCGCTCGTCGCGAAGGAAAGATGTGGCTCGACGTGAAGAATCTGACGTCGGCAAACCGCGACTCCGTGCTCGCAGAACTTACTCGCCTGACTAAGCGCTACGGCGTTGACCGCAGTCGTTTGATTGTGGAAAGTCACAACCATCTCTCGCTTCGTAAGCTCACGCAGGAGGGGTTCTATACGTCGTACTATGTTGACTTTCCCCCACCTCCGGACCTGTCGGCAGACGAGCTAAACCGATGTGTAGACACGCTTCGTGCGGTGGCGGATTCAGGTGACGTCCGAGCGATTTCGTTCCCCGGATGGTGGTACTCAACGATTAGCAAACGCCTTGACCGCGACATCGATTTACTCACTTGGGAGCACCGCAAAACGCAACTCGTGTTCTTCCTTATCCCCGGCACAGATGCGATGCTCAACGACAACCGTCTCAAAGTAATTCTCATTAAAGATAAAGGAAATTATCACAGATAATTTGATTTTGCAGCCTTCGTGCGGCTCTATTTCATAGTTTTTGCGTACTTTTGCACCGATGAAACGATTTTTGACAATACTCATAGCGTCGATAACGGTATTCGCCGCCTATTCGCAAAAGAAGCAAACCCTCGAGCCGTCGTATGCGTGGACCGCTGCGCCGCCGTTGGGATTGCACGAGCCGGCGACAATCGACACTCTACAATATAACTACTTCCGTGAGTTTATTCCGTCGCAAGTGAGCAATGCCTACGCTGCGACGGGAAACTATGGTGGAGCCGGAATTGACGAAATTTATTTCAATCGTCCGGAGCGTTCGCCGTTTTCGTTCGACGACGTGCTGCGCCCGTGGCTTTACGATGCGGAAGACCAGGTGTACTACAACACGCGTCAGCCTATGACCCTGCTCGGCTATAGTTGGGGTGGCGGCAAGGAGTCGGGTCAAGACCGTCTCAAAGGCGTATTCTCCGGAAATGCCGGAAAGCGCATTCAAGTCGGCGCACTTATCGACTATCTCTATTCGAAAGGCGGTTACGACCGTCAGGCGGCGAAAAACTTCACCTGGGGGCTTTCCGGTTCGTACATCGGCGACCGATACGAGGCACAGGCTTCGTTCAACACGTTCAACACCGTCAGCCACGAAAACGGCGGTATCACCGACGACCTCTACATCGAAGACCCTGCCGAATTGCAAGGCGGTGACCCCGACATTGATGCCAAAACGATTCCCGTCAACCTTTCGTCGGCATTCAATCGCGTCAAAGGTACCGAATTTTCGATGAACCCTCGCTACACGG
>JBJEDP010000074.1:0-8334 GCA_051872175.1 Candidatus Limisoma sp. | reverse complement strand
CTTGCCTGTTCCGCCGACTGCAAGGTTGCCGATGCTGATGATGGGGATGTCAAATTCTTCCGATTTGAGAATCTTTAAGTCGAAAAGTTTATTGCGCACGTAGGTTATCGCTCCGTAGATGTACGACAACGGAGTGAGAATGACCTCTCTTGTTATGCGCAAATATTCTTTCATCTAATTATTTAATCTCAATATATTCCATTCTGCATTGAATCGGGTCGCGGTTGAGAATTGCGTTGATTTCATTCATATAACTACCGAGGCAACCGAATTGTTTTTCCAAACTCATTTTATAGTAAGATTCCGACATCGCCGAAAGCAAAATGTCCATAAAGTCGGGTTCGGTTTCGGGATACTCTGAAACGACATAGTCTGTTGCAATGTTTGCTTCTTTGGCAACCCATTTTATAGCGTTGTCGAGATTGCCTAATTCGTCGACGAGACCGATACGCTTGGCGTCGGTAGCATCCCAAACACGACCTTCGGCAATTTCTTTCAACTTGTTGATGTCCATATTTCTACCTTTGGCGCAACGACCGGTGAAGAGCTCGTAGCCCTGGTTGATTGTGCGTTGGAAAGCGTTGCGTTGTACTGCAGTCAATGGTTTTACGGTCGAAATGTCGGAATTGGCATTAGTTTGAACGAAGTCGAAGTTGATGCCCAATTTGTCGGTCAAGATGCCTTTCGCGCACGGAACAACGGCAAAAATGCCGATAGAGCCGGTAAGAGTAGTCGGTTCGGCAAAAATGCGGTCGGCGCTACACGAGATGTAGTAACCGCCCGATGCTGCATAGTCGCCCATCGATACGGCAAACTTCTTGCCTTCGGCTTTGAACTGCTCCAAAGCCTCCCAGATTTGTTCCGAAGCGAATGCGCTGCCACCCGGGCTGTTGACGCGGAGAACCATACCTTTGATATCGTCGTCTTTCGCCAAGTCGAGAATTACCGGAACGAGGTCGTCGGAGTTGATGCCGTTCTTTTGCCCCGAAACGTCAATGTCGCCCGATGCATAGACTACGGCAATTTGGTTGTCTGATTTCTTCGGCTTGTCGGTGCCCAAAACGTCGGAAACCGACACGAAATTGATGTCGTCATCTTCTTCGATGCCGACAGCTTCACGTACTTTCGATTCGAATTCGTGGTTATAGCAAAGTCCGTCGATGAATTTTTGATTGACGCAAACTTCGGCTTTGTCGAACATGCGTAACGAGTCGGCATATTCGTTGATTAACGCTTGCTCGATGCCTCTCGATTTAGCGATGCTTCCGGCAACGTTGTCCCACAAGTGGTTGATGTAGGTCTCGGTCTGTAAGCGGTTTGCTTCGCTCATTTCGGTGAGCATATAAGGCTCAACGGCGCTTTTAAACGTGCCGACGCGAATCACTTGCATCTCAACGCCAATCTTCTCGAGAGTGTTTTTGAAGAACGGAATCGACGATGTAATGCCGTGGATGTCGAGCGCACCAACAGGATTCATAAAGATACTGTCGGAAGCCGAGGCAATATAGTAGTCGCCCTGAGTGATGGCATCGCCATAGGCATATATCCATTTTTTAGAAGCCTTGAATTCGATGAGCGCATCGCGAATTGCTTTGGCTGTGGCAAAACCGCACGACGATGAGTTGCAAGTCAGGACGATACCTTTGATGTTGTCGTTGGTTTTCGCCAACTTGATGGCTTTCAAAATGTCGCGCAGATTGTCGGGTGTCTTTTGGTCTCTATTGAGTACCATCTGGAAGTCGGTGGTTTGCGCATATTCCGGAATTTGTCCGTAGAGGTCGATTAGCAGAACCGATTTGTCGTTTACCGGAACGCTATAGCTTTTGAACGACGACATCGATAGTGATGCCATCGATATTATTCCGCTGATGAATATTACTATTCCAAAAATGATGAATGCCAACCATGTGCCGACAAAAGCACCTAATAAGGTTGCGAAAAACTTTTTCATATTTGTGTAAGTTATTATTAATCAAATTTTTTGCGGCGAAAAACGAAGTTTCGTCCGAGGTATTTCTCTCTAACAATCGGATTCTCGGCAAGTTCTTCCGACGTGCCTTGGAAGAGAATCTTTCCTTCGAAGAGCAGGTATGCGCGGTCGGTGATGCTGAGTGTTTCGGGAGCGTTGTGGTCGGTAATGAGGATGCCGATGTTTTTCTCTTTCAACTTATAGACCACGCTTTGGATTTCTTCTACGGCAATCGGGTCGACGCCGGCAAAGGGCTCATCAAGCATGATGAATCGCGGGTTGATGGCAAGACATCGTGCAATCTCGGTGCGTCGGCGTTCGCCACCCGACAACTGGTCGCCAAGGTTCTTTCTCACTTTCTGCAAGCTGAACTCTTGTATCAAGCTTTCGAGCTTCTCGGCTTGATATTCTTTCGACGTGTTGGTCATTTCGAGGACAAGCCGCAAATTGTTTTCTACACTTAGTTTGCGAAACACAGAAGGCTCTTGAGCCAAGTAGCCAATGCCGTTTTGCGCACGTTTGTAGACGGGATATTTGGTAATGTCGAGGTCGTTGAGAAAAATTCTGCCTTCGTTGGCGGCAATCAGTCCGGTTGTCATATAGAATGTTGTGGTTTTGCCGGCACCGTTGGGGCCGAGCAAACCCACAATCTCGCCTTGGGTAACGTCAATCGACACGTGGTTGACCACCGTACGTTGACGATATTTTTTGACAAGGTTGTCCGTACGAAGCACCATTTTCTCGCCTTCGTTGACCTTGATAATCGGCTCTTCTTTATGCTTGATGCCTTCGGCAATCTTGTCGGAACAGCCTTTTATACCTTTCTTTATGTTGGTTACAGTTTTCTTAAAATTCATTTACCTGTTGTACTATTTTCGGGCATTTATGCGACCCTCAATATATTCTTTCAGAAGTTTTATCGCCACTGTGTTGTTGCCGCCTTGCGGAATGATTAAGTCGGCAAATCGTTTAGCGGGCTCGATGTACATGTTATGCATCGGCTTGAGCACGCGTTCGTAGCGTTCCACCACCATTTCGGGCGTGCGGCCGCGTTCGATACAGTCGCGATTGATGACGCGAATAAGGCGGTCGTCGGCGTCGGCATCGACAAACACTTTGATGTCCATCATCTTGCGCAAACGAGCGTCGCTGAACACGAGGATACCTTCGACGATAACCACATCACGCGGCTGCATCGGCACCGTTTCCGGCTGGCGAGTGCACGTCAGGTAGGAGTAGGTGGGAACTTCGATGCTCTTTCCTTCGCGGAGCTGTTTGAGTTGACTGAGCAGCAAGTCCCAATCGAAGGCTGCCGGCTCGTCAAAGTTGATTTTTTGCCGCTCTTCGGGCGGTATGTGGCTCGAATCCTTGTAGTAGGAGTCTTGTGGAAGCACACTGACCTCGCCCGCAGGGAGCGATTCTATGATTCTTTTGACTACAGTAGTTTTGCCGGAACCGGTTCCTCCGGCGATGCCTATTATGATCATAATATCAAATTTTCAAACTTGATACAAACTTATTAAAAATAATTGAGATAACACTAAATTAGATTGTAAAAAATACATTTTTTATTAATTTTCCGACCAAAACCTCTCGAAAACGGCTTTTTGCCGCACTTCTTATGCCATTTTTCGAGCAAATGTTGTGTGGTTGCCGGTTTCTTAGTAACTTGGCATAAAATTTAAATTTTCGATGTCGAACAAACAAGGAGTAATACTAATCGATGCCGCTTTCGCCGTTCGTTTTTGCGGCGATTTGCGCGCTCACTTTGAAGCGAAAACGGGTAGGGCGTTAGCTGCATTCGATTTTGCCGAATTGCCGCCGCTGTTGGCGTTGTGTGCCGACCGCAGCGAGCCTACCGACTATTCTGTGGTCTACGTCTACGATGCTGCCGACCGGGCGACTCGCCCGACAATACCGGGCTCGACCGACGATATGTTGGACGGCGTTGCCTTTCTCGACCAAATGGGAGAGTTCGCTTTCTCGGCTATCTCAAACGAGCGTATGGTTGCCGTCGACGAAATGTTTGTGCAAGTGTTGGCTGATGTGTATGTCGACAACGAAAGCATTGACGTCTTGATAACCTTCGGCGATTGCCGCACACAGGACGAGCGTATCGGTGATGCCCTCAAAGCGGTGAAATGCGCCGATGTTGTCAACTATAGCCTGAGTCCGGCGCCTGCCGATGCCAAATATGCAACAAAAAATCCGTTATATCCCTTTGCTATGATGCTCGGCTTGACGGCTGGCGAATTAGAGTAGATGTCGGCTGATTACATCACAACCGGAGCGAGATATTTGGCAAGCAGATAGCCTCCGCCGACAAGCCATACGAATAGCATCAGCGCAAGGATAAACGGCTTTGCACCTGCTGCTTTGAACTTTTCGATACCGGTGTCGGTACCCAGCGCGGTCATTGCCATTGTGAGCATAAACGTGTCGATATATTCGATTGTGCCGTTCAATGGAATCTCTTTGACCGTGTCGACTCCGCAAAGATATTGCAACAGCGAATTGAGGCATATCACACCGATAAATCCGAAAGCAAACCAAGGAATAGTAATTTTGCCGCGTTTAGCTCCTTTGCCACGACCTCCGGCAAGTGCCAGCCCCATGATGATTAGCACAGGAGCGAGCATCATTACGCGTATCATCTTGGTGATAGTTGCTGTTCCGGCGATGCCGAGCGAGTCGGTAGGGTCCATAGCGTTCCCTGCGCCGGCAACGTGTGCCACCTCGTGAAGTGTGCTGCCTGTGTAGATGGCAACGCATTCGTTACTAAGTCCGTCGAGCAAACCGCAACGATACATAATAGGGTAGAGAAACATTGCAATCGTTCCAAAGATGACAACCGTCGAAACGGCAATTGCCGTCTTGTGGCTTTCGCACTTTACTACCGGCTCGGCGCCAAGCACTGCGGCTGCACCGCAAATGGCACTCCCGGTTGCTGTCATAAGTGAGGTTTCTTTATCCATTTTCAACAGCTTGCCGAACCAAATGCCCAAAAGCAACGTGCCTGCCACGATTATCGAATCGACAACTATCGCTGCCGTGCCTACGTTGACAACTTCGTTGAGCGTCAGTCGGAATCCGTACAACACGATACCTGCTCGAAGTACTTTCTTTGTGCAAAACTTTATGCCGGGAACCCATGTCTCGGGTAGGCGATTGCGAAGACTGTTGGCATAAATCATACCCAATACTATGCCAATAATAAGCGGGCTAAGTGAAAGACTTTGTACTGCCGGAATCTCGGCAATGTAAAATGCAGCGCACGAAAACAGTGCAATTAGCAATATGCCATGGAGGGTGTTGCCTCTTGTTCCTTTTTCAAACATAGCGTAAAAAGTTTTGGCAAAGTTACGCTCTTTTTGAATAAAATACAAAGAATTTTTCTGCTTATGCCAAAACGAAGGCAGGCTCTCGAATGCAAATACTTCGAGAGCCTGCAGCATGAGATTCAGTAGAAAACTAAGAACGCGTTCTAATTGGATTTTGTCAATTCGTTCTGCACGTTGCTTTCTGCGTGCGGCGGTAGATTGTCTTTTGCTTTATTTTTAAAGGAATATACATAGTTTGTGCCATTCGCCACTTCGTCGGTCTTAAGTTCGTGATATATCTGTGTTACACCATCGGTTGTGCCATAGGTGTACGACCAATTGGTTTCTTTGACGGTCCAGTCGCCGGGTGTGAGCGCAACAATTTTGCTCAAAGTAGAGTTTTCGTCGCCGTCTGAGTTGGTTATTGCTATCGACATATACGGGGTGCCCGTGGCATCTTTATTGCTGTAGATATTAAATATAGAAGTGTCGCCTTTTTTCAGCCCCGTTTTTTCAATCGTGACATAGATAAACGGATAGCCGAGGGCTACTGCAATATATTTGTTATACGTTCCGGCGCCTATGGTCTTCTTGACGAGTTCTTTGCTTCGCTCTAACATAAGTGTTCTGTATCTTTCGGATATATCGCCTGGCGTATATCCGCTTCCTCTAACGGTGTAACCATCTAAAAGATAAACATTATCGTCTTTATGGTAGTCCTCCATCCAGCGGATTCCACGCTTAAGTTCTGCGGGAAGATTCATTCCGTCGAGATTTGCTGTGCCATCGCTCCATAGGTCGGGCAATTGTACGCTTGTTGTAAAGCCGTCGCTGCCGTCGCCGATTATGTCGTCGCCACCCAAAAGCGCTGTGTTGTTGTAAATGCCGAAACTGCCTTTTGAATTGTCGAAACTCAAAATGCCGCGTTCCGTAACGGCTACACCGCCGCCATATCCGACTTTTCTATCTGAACCCCAAAGCCCTTGTAGCGTATGTCCCGTATTAGATTCAACGCCGTCGGACGTGTCGATAGTTTCATCTGTGCTGTTTGCAACAAGGTCTTTCTTCCGGCGATGGTTTGCTGTGTTGTTGCGAATCAGACCTCCGTTGTAGGTCACTTTCGCTTCTTGGATAGCCAATCCGCCGCCGAGGCATGCCCAATTGTTCTCAATTATGTTGTTTTCAAGGGTGATAAAGATATCTCTTGTGTCGTTTGCATACTTGCCATCGGTGCCGATTGCTCCACCAACGGCGCTGACGTTGTCGCGGAACGTGGCATTTTTAATTGTTGCATATTGGAAGTCTCCGTTCGACGAGTCGGTTACATTGTTCATGAAAAATACGGCACCGCCGCCAACTTTCGATTTATTACCTTCGAACAGTGCTCCGTCAATGTTCAAACAGTCGCCGCCCGATTTGTTTCCACCATTGAAAACCATTATGGCGCCTCCACGTCCGCTGCCTGCATCGTTTGGCAAAGCGTAATTGTTTCGGAATGTTGCGTTTGTGATATTCAGAACATCGTATTCGTAAGAATAAACCGCACCTCCGCCGGTGTACATTGTGGAATTTGAACTATAATTGTCGCCATCTGCGTGGTTGCCTTCAAACAGAGCCTCGGCTTGAATTGTCGTGTTCGCAAGATGGCTGTACAGTGCGCCGCCCGACTGTGTTGCATAATTGTTTGAGAAGGTTGCTTTGCCAATCGTTGCTGTCGAATGATAGACGTACATAGCACCGCCGTTTTTCGCATAATTGCCATCAAAAACAGCACTATTTGATATTGTAAGATTACATTGGTCATAGAGACGTATGGCGCCGCCGTTCGATTGCGGAGCCTTATTGTTGCGGAATACGGCATTTTCAACCTTAATGTCTTTGGTTTGATAAAGAAAAACGGCACCGGCTTCTTGAGACGTTGCTTCGTTGCCTTCAAATGTTGCGTTGCCGGTCATTGTAACATCTCCATAGTCCACATAAATAGCGCTTCCACGTATGGACGTGTTATTTTTATATGTTCCGTTATTGATTGTCAAGCGAGGACGTTGACCCTGAGAATCCGTACAGTTAGAACTCCAATAAATTCCGGCACATGCGCATGTTGCCGTGTTGTTTTCGAAGGTGCAATTTGACATTTCCACATCGGCGCAGCAATTGTTGTTAAATCGCATTAATCCTTGTACATATGGTGATGTATCGTTTATAGTTCCATATTGCTTTGTGTTTTTAACCGTACAGTTGGTCATCGTAATTTTTGTCGACGATTTTGTGTTGGATGGGTTGGCGTTCAAATCGCTATAACAAGTCAATATGCAACCGCCACCTGCAGGACTTTCGACGCCTTCGAATGTCACGTTATCCAGAATTGTGTTACCCAATACATATGGATATGTACTACTATATCCGGAATTTAATTTAATACAAGAGCAATCGCAATAAAAGTTGCCATTAGCGTCTTTGCTTGCGGCATACATATTGGAAAATACCACATTTCTAATAATAACATTACGGAGTGTAAGTGTGCCGTTCGACTCGATTAGCCCCCAAATAATTTTATTAAACGGCGCTCCTGTATTCGACGAAGCACTGCTGTTGGCTTCCCAATCGCTAATGGCTGTCTGAGTCGAGCCGCCATCAATGATGATAGGATTCTCTTCTGTCCCTTCGATTATCAATTCAGCCCTTCCCCAAACGGTGAAAAGGCAATTGTTGTCAATCCATTGCGTACGTGTTACACCGTTTTCGTCTTTGCCGGATGTGCGAGAGCCCCAAATGTATTGTGTAATTGTAACCGGTCTACCCGCATTGTTGCGTATGATTAATTTTGCATTTCCGGCAGGGTTTACGCCGTTTGCTGTAGATGAACCGACAAAAATACGGTCGGTTACAAGAACATCACCGGTTAAGTTTACTTCTTCAATGTTTGTTCCGCTCGACGGGTTGTGAACATAGCACACTTTGTGGTTACTACCAAGCCATGATAGCGAATTCGTTGGAGAAGTGTACTTAACACTCCAATTGCCTTCAGTGGGTAAATGAGATCGG
>JBJEDP010000073.1:0-8379 GCA_051872175.1 Candidatus Limisoma sp. | reverse complement strand
GCGTCTACATCGTCCGCGCCCTCGACCGCCAAGGCAACGTAGTAACAAGCAAGATTATGAGATAATCTTAGGTAAGAGGTAATGGGTAAAAGGTAAGAGTAGCCTCCGCGCCTTCGCCTCAACCCTCAAACCATACAACAAAAACAGAGCATCTGCAACGCGCAGGTGCTCTGTTTTTTGTATCAAATTGAAACCGTCTGACTCGACTTAGAGTGTAATCTCTTTGTTGCCGGAGCGGTCGGTGAAGACCAGGTGGTTTTGCAGATAGGTCGAGAAACTCTTTTTGTAGGTTTCGGAAATCGGGATGTATTTGTTGCCGAACACTATACGGTTTCGCTCGATTGTTTTTATTTTGGTAACATTTACGATGTAGGAAGAGTGCACGCGAATAAACTTGTCGGGCGGAAGGTTTTGCTCGATGGTCTTCATATTCATAAGCGACATAACGGTGTTGGGCGTATCGTCGAGATAGAATTTGATATAGTCCTTCACTCCTTCGATATAGATAAGTTTCGAGAGGTCGATTTGGACGAGTTTGTATTCGCTTTTGACGATGATGTGGTTACGGCTGCTGAGCTGATTGACGTCGGCAATTTGCGACTTTTTATTCATCTCGAACCATTGATAAGCCTTGTTTGCGGCAGCTAAAAACTCTTCGTAGCTAACAGGCTTAAGCAGATAGTCGACGGCGTTGTTGCGGAATCCATCGATGGCATATTGCTCGTAAGCCGTAACAAAGATTGCACGGCAATTTTTAGGAAGGATTTTCGAAAACTCCAAGCCGTTGAGTTCCGGCATTTTGATGTCAAGAAATACAAGGTCGACTTTACCTGAGATTATAGATTTAATGGCTTCCGAAGCCGAAGAATAGACATTCTCCAGTTCCAGAAACGGAGTTTTGTTGACAAACCCTGTGATGAGTTCTCTTGCTAAGGGCTCGTCGTCGACAACACAACATTTGATAGTAAGATCCATAATTAGTTGTTTTAAGGGTTTAAGTTGATAGATAAATCAGATATAAACATGTTACCGCTTATTCCATATTTTAAATTATAATGATTATTGTAAACTAAAGAAAGTCGACGCTTCAGATTCGACAATCCAATACCGCTGCTGCTTTTATCTGCAACTTTTTCCGGGAAATAACTGTTTTCGGTATGGCATAGAACTGTTGTTCCCGAGACTGTTATAGTAATCTTAATGACGGAAGGTTTCGACGAAGCCATACCGTATTTGAAAGCGTTTTCTATAAGCGAAATGAAGAGCAGCGGAGCAATCTTTAGGTCGGAAGGCACTTGACGGGGGATGTCGACCGTGAGTTGATGATTGGTGCCGAGTCGCAGTTTCATCAATTCTATAAAACTGCGCACAAAGTCGAGGTCCTTTGAGAGTTCGACTTCCGGCGAATTATCGTAGAGCGCATAGCGCAGCATTTTACTAAGTTGGTGGACAGCATCTTGCGCCTTAGCGGAGTCGATTTGGATGAGAGCGTAGATATTGTTGAGCGTGTTGAACAAGAAGTGCGGGTTGAGTTGATTCTTGAGGTTTGCAAGCTCCATATCCTTCTGCTCAGAAATAATTTGGTCGTTCATCTGCTCGATTTTTTTCCAACGCATACTGAATTTAAGAGCCAGACTAAGACCGGTAGACAGCAAAGAGATAGCAAAGTTGCGAGTAGCCATTACGATGTTGCCGGGAATCGGTCCATGCAGCCTACCATCCGACTCCGGACGCAGGATTACGTTAAGACATTCGGCACCGCTAACCAACAAAAAGGCAAAAATCAAAGCGCTGACCACGTAGAGCAACACACGCTTGCGAAACAGAAGTCGGTCGATGAGAAAGAAGTAATTGTAATAGAAAACAATAATATACACAACCGTATGAATGTAAACACCCAACGGTGCGGGATGATTGGGGTCTTCGTTGAACGAGTTAGTGAACATAACTTCAGGCAAAATGAATACGATACTGATTACCATAATGTGGGTAATCAGCGTAAGCATTGTTTTTTTGTCGGTTTTCACTTTATTACTCATATCTCAAAGCTTCAATCGGGTCAAGGTTTGCCGCTTTTTTTGCAGGATACCAACCAAAAAAGATTCCGGTCACACTACATACTACGAACGACAAAATTACAGAAAAAATTTGAATTGACACAGGCCAATTCAATAAAATTTTCACACAAAATGAAGCGGCGGCACCAAACAGCACACCAATAATACCTCCTGTAACACTGATAATTATCGATTCGATGAGGAATTGGGTGAGAATGTCGACGCCACGAGCGCCGATGCTCATACGTAGTCCGATTTCGCGAGTGCGTTCGGTGACGGATACGAGCATAATGTTCATAATACCGATACCGCCGACAAGGAGCGAGATGCCGGCAACGCAAGCCAGCAGGATTGTCATCATCTCGTTGGTCGAGCTCATCATTTCGCTCAACTCCTGTTGCGAGCGCACGTTGTAGTCCTCCGTGTCGGAGTCTTTGATTTTGTGGTTGCGGTTGAGCACGGTCTTGATTTCGGCGATGGCATCGTCGGTTTGCTCTTCGGTGATTGCCGACGCAAAAATGCCTTGTATATAGTCGATAGCCAATATGCGCTTCATCACGGTTGTGTAGGGAGCGATGACGACGTCGTCTTGGTCCTGTCCCATTGAGTTGTAGCCTTTCGACTTAAGCACGCCGATAATAGTAAATGGCGTGGAATTGAAACGAATGACGCGACCGACAGGGTTTTCGCCGTTCGGGAAAAGGTTGTCGACCACGGTTTTGCCGACGATGCACACCTTCGAAGCGCGTCGGATGTCGTTGTCGGTAAAGACGGTGCCGCTTTCGACGGTGAGTTTGCGGATGTTGAGGTAGTCTGCATTGACGCCTTCCACTTTAGATGGATAGTTGTTAGCGCCGCAGATAAACTGCCCGGAGCTGCTCACCATCGGCGAAATGTCGGAAACGAAACGCGCCTCGTCGCGAATGTTTTCGTAGTCGACGGGCTTCATCGATTGGGTGTCGTCATTGCTTTGACGCACACCGCCGCGCTCCATATTGCCGGGAAATATCATAATCATATTACTTCCCATTTCGGAGATTTGAGCTTTGATACTTTCCTTAGAGCCTTGACCGATGGCAAGCATCGTGATGACCGAAGCCACGCCGATAATTATACCGAGCATGGTGAGAAAGCACCGCATTTTGTTGTTATTGAGTGCTTTGAGCGCTATTTTGAGAAGATTGGTGATGTTCATATCAATCGTTTATTACTGGAAGTTTGTTAAAGGCTTCTTCAGCTGAAGCAAGATTCGCATTGCGCTCGTCGCTAATGATTCGCCCGTCGCGAAGCACGATGTTGCGACTGCTGTACTGCGACAATTCGGGATTGTGAGTCACGAAGATGATGGTTCGTCCCATGCGGTGTAACTTCTGGAAGAGCATCAAGATGCTGAAAGAAGTGCGCGTGTCGAGGTTACCGGTAGCCTCATCGGCGAGAATCAGCACGGGATTGTTGACCAAAGCGCGAGCAATGGCAACGCGTTGCATCTGTCCGCCCGACATTTGGTTCGACTTGTGCATCTTGCGTTCGCCAAGCCCGACAGCATCGAGAGCGTCGGACGCCAACCGACGGCGGTCGCGAGCGCTGATGGCACTGTTGTAGAGAAGTGGCAGTTCGACGTTTTCGACGGCTGTGGTCTTTGGCAACAAGTTATAGTTCTGAAAGACGAAGCCGATTTTGCGATTACGCACAGCCGCTCGCTCGTTTTTGCCCATTTTCTTCACGGAAATGCCATCTATGAGGTAGTTGCCCGAGGTGGGCGTGTCGAGGCAACCGAGGATGTTGAGGAGAGTGGATTTTCCCGAGCCTGACGTACCCATAATGGTAACAAATTCACCTTCTTCGATAGAGAACGACACGTCGCGCAGAGCGTGGACGGTTTCGTCGCCGACGATGAAGTTACGGCAAATGTGTTCGAGTCGGATTATCTCTTTCATTTCTTCTCTTTTTTATCGCTGCCGGGACGTTTCGGCATGAACGGACTTTCTTCAGCACCACCCTGCTCGGGGATAATTTCGGTGGCGGCAACGTAGTCGAGCGCCACGATTTCGCCGCGCTTTACGCCCGAAAGGATTTCGACGTTGATACCGTTGTTGACGCCGATAGTTACTTCTCTGGGCTTGAGGCTACCGCCGTCGACCACCCAAACGCACTTTTTGCCTTCGGGAGCCCTGCCGACTGCTTTAGGGAGCTTATCGTCGGGCATATCTTTGGGCGTAAACTTCAGCGCAGCTACGGGCAGATAGAGCGCGTTGGCGGTCTCGGCGGTAAAGATGGTGATGTTGGCGGTCATACCGGGGATGAGTTTCATATCGGAGTTTTCGGCAGAAACAACCACCTCATAGGTCACGACGTTCGATTCCGTTGTCGGGTTGAGGCGCACCTGAGTGACGCGCCCGGTGAAGGTGTCTTCGGGGAAAGCGTCGACGGTAAATGTCACGCGTTGACCGGTCTTGACTTGACCTATGTCAGCCTCGTCGACGTCGGCAATCACTTGCATATTGCCCAGGTCGGCAATTGTATAGATGTTGGCAACTTCCATATTTGCAACGACGGTTTGCCCGATTTCGACAGCGCGCGAAATGATAATGCCGTCGATTGGCGCATAGATTTCGGCATAGCCTAAGTTTTCGAGCGCCTTGACACGTTCGGCTTTCGATTTCTGATAGGCTTGTTCGGCAACGCGGTAGGCATTGCGAGTGGTCTCGAATTCGTAGTCGCTGATGAGTTGCTTGTTGTGAAGCTCGCGGTCGCGCTCGTAATTGCGCTTCTGATATTCGTAGGTTTCGCGAGCGCTTTCGAGGTTGGCATTGGCGGCGTCGACCTCGCTTTCGAGCAAAGTTTTGTCGATTTCGGCAATCAAATCGCCTTTCTTGACTTGCGAATTGAAGTCGACAAAGAGTTTTGTAACCTTGCCTGTCACCTGAGTACCGACGTCGACTTGCGTAACGCTTTCGAGCGTGCCGGTAGCGGTAACGCTTTCGAAGATGTCACCGGTAGCAACAGTTGTGGTTTGCAGGTCGATTTTGCTCTCTTTGGAGCAAGACACGGCGAGAAGAGCAAACAGAACCGGAGTGATTTTAAGAAACTGTTTCATATGTTATAGAGTGATTTGACTTGTTTGATAATACTGAAGCATTTTGAAATTAAAGATAGCGGTATATTTCGCTTGAAGCAACGACAAGCGCGCTTGCAGCAACGTGTTGTGCGAGTTCATCAGGTCGAGAGTGTTAATCAATCCGATTTTAAACTGCTCGTTGACGAGTTCGTCGGCGAGTTCGGCACTGCTGACTTGCGCCACGCCGGCTTCGTACTTTGCTTTAGCGCTCACGGCATCGATGTGCACGTTTTCGATGTTTTGCGAAATAGTCTTAACGGCGTTTTCGTAGTCGAGTTCGGCATTAAGTTTATCGATTTCGGCAAGGGCGACAGCGGTTTTGTTCTTCTTGTTGTCGAAAATCGGCACGCTGATGTTCAACGAAATCTGCTCGTTCAAGCGGTCGATGAGCTGGCTGCCGAGATTTCCGGCGCCGGTATTGTTAGCCGTGTTGACACCGGCATTGAGCGTCACCGTGGGATAGTAGCCGCCGCGGGCAACTTTGATGTTATAGTCGCTGAGTTGCTGCTCGAGATTGTATTTCTTTAGCGACGGCATCCACGTACAAGCATCGGCAAACACTGCGGTTTTAGTCGGGATATCGACTTCGGCAATGTCGGTGGAAACATCGATTGTCGCCACGTCGAACGAGTCGTCGATGCCCAATTCCAGAAGATTCTTCAAGGCAACGATAGCCGACGAATGTGAGGCACGCGCAGCAGTAAGGTTGTAGCAATCGGTTTTGTACTGCGATTCGATTTGCGCACAGTCGACGCGCGACATCTTGCCCGAAGCCACCAACGCCTTCGCTCGTTCGAGTTGGTAAGCACTGACCTCCAGGCTCTTCTCCGCAATGTCGATTGACTCTTTTGCGTAAAGAATGTCGATGTATTTGCTGAGGATTTCCGTTTGAATGGTGTAGCGATAGTCGTCGATGCCGAGTTGGCTGATTTCCACTTGCAACTTGTCGGCTTCGATTTGGTTGCGGCGCTTAAAGCCGTTGAACAGCGTCCACCCGGCATTGAGCCCGTATGAGCCCGAATAGGCATTGCGGTCGGTGTTTTCGTTGGGATGGGCGTAGTTGACAAAGCCTTGCGACGTCGAAAAACTCAGCGAAGGCAACCACTCAGCATTCGATTGCTCAAGGTTAGCTTCCGACGACGCTCGCTCGAGTTGCTTGCCTCGCAACGTAAGATTGTGCTCGAAAGCATAGTCGACGCACTCTCGGTAGGTCCACATCCGCTCGTCGGCTTCGACCGACATAGCGAAAAATAGGAGCGGCACGATTAGTAAGATTCTTTTCATTGTAGTCATTTGTTCGTGATTTGTCGACAAATATAGAGCATACATCGGTATTCCAAAAACGAAATAGACCAACGACTCGATTTAACAACTAAATAATGTACATATCCTTATTTTTAGGTTAAGCATCCGATAATTGTTAATTTTCATTAACTCAACAAGTCGAAAAGTCGGTAAAAATTCGGCAAACGACTATTAAATATGAGTTATCTCCGACAATTTATCGACAAAAACATAGATATCCTAACGCAGCAAAAACGCAATCCTGTGCCCGATTGAAAAGAAATTTGAAAAACTATTTAAACCTGTTTTTCGGTCATTTTCCGATGCAAAAACATGGGAGTCGCAGCGGAATGTGTAAAAAAAATGCAGATTCCGCTCGCATCTCGGGTATTTTTTATGTATCTTTGCCACGTAACAAATAAATATAACAACCATGTTGATAGGAAGAAAATACGAGCGACAACGGCTTTTAGAGGCTTATCATTCAGAAAATTCCGAATTTGTGGCAGTCTATGGCAGACGTCGTGTAGGTAAGACTTTTCTAATACGCGAAACGTTCAATTATAATTTCACATTTCAACATAGCGGACTTGCAAAATCGACAAGAGCCAAACAGTTGGCTGCGTGGAAAGAATCGCTGAAAGAAGCCGGACTGAAAATCACAAAAGCTCCGGCTAATTGGATTGATGCGTTCAATCTGCTTAAAGATGTAATAACACAATCTTCCGACGAAAAGAAAGTGGTATTCATCGATGAATTGCCATGGATGGATACGCATGCTTCCGGCTTAATTTCTGCGCTTGAACATTTCTGGAACTCATGGGCGAGTGCAAGAAAAGACGTTTGCTTGATAATCTGTGGCAGCGCCACGTCGTGGATTATTAACAAAGTGGTAAAAAACAAAGGAGGACTCCATAATCGCATTGATTATAAAATAGCCTTGCGACCGTTTAACTTGCACGAATGCGAGCAATATATGAAAAGCCGGAAAGTCAACATGTCGCGTAAGCAGTTGATAGAAGGCTATATGGTTATGGGCGGTGTCCCTTTTTATTGGAAAGCAATGCAGAAAGGATTAAGCCTTGCTCAAAACATAGACTTAAACTTTTTCAATCCGAATGGTGAACTGTTTGGAGAGTTTGATGCTCTTTATGCATCCTTGTTCAAAAGCCCGGAGGGATATATAAAGGTTGTTCGGCTTTTGTCTGAAAAAAGGTCCGGACTAAACAGGAACGAATTGATTAAACTTGGAAAGTTTGTCGACAACGGTAGTTTCAGTCAACTTCTTAAGGATTTGGAGAATTGCGGATTCATCAGAAGCTATAATGTTGTGGGGAATACCAAAAAAGATTGCCTATATCAGCTTATAGACCCATTTACAATATTTTATTATGAGTTTATGAGTGAGAATTCGCGCAAAGACACTCAGTTTTGGTCGCACAGCATCAATAAGCCAATCTATAACACATGGTGCGGATTGAGCTTTGAAAGAGTGTGTTTGCTTCACGCTGAGCAGATTAAGTCTTCGTTGGGGATTTCTGGAATTGTTTCAGGATTGTATTCATGGCGTTCATCGAAGAGCAAACCGGGTGCGCAAATCGATCTTATTATCGACAGAGACGACGACGTGATAAGCTTGTGTGAAATAAAATATACCTCCAATCCATGGGAGATGACTGCTTCTGACCTCAGTGACATAACGTTGAAAGAAGAAATATTTCGGAAGGAAACAGGTACAAGAAAAACGACGCACAATGTGCTTATCAGTGCGAACGGAATCAGGCGTAACGAATATTCCGACGAGTTACAGAATATAATAACAGCCGACGATTTATTCAGAGAATCTGATTATTTTTGAAAATATGTAGTCAAATTTCAGCGAAATTTTCTATATTTGTGAGATAAACATAAGACTATGAA
>JBJEDP010000072.1:0-8391 GCA_051872175.1 Candidatus Limisoma sp. | reverse complement strand
GTCTTATATGTCGCCCAACGACATGGTAAGCCTACTGCAACAAAGAGGTCTGGAAATAGACGAACCGCAAAGGGTTTCTCATTATCTACTAAATATTGGCTATTATAGGTTGAGCGCATATATGTACCCTTTTTTGCGCCCTCCCAAGACAGAACATCATTTTAAACAAGGAAGCAAATTTCAAGATGCCCTAAATCTATACCGATTTGATAAAAAGCTACGGCTTTTTCTCTTCAACGAGATTGAAAAAGTAGAGATTTCGTTGCGAAGTACTGTTGCAAACCTGGTTGCAAAAGAAACAGACAACATATTCTGGATGACCGATGCGACAATGTTTGCAAATGGTAACAAATTCAGAAAAACAATGGATTTAGTGGACAAAGAATTAAGGAACTCCAAAGAGGAGTTTATCATTCATTTTAAGGAAAAATACAGCAACCCCTATCCTCCGGCTTGGATTCTAGTAGAAATTCTTCCACTCGGGGTTGTAACACGCATATATGAGAATTTGGCAGACAACTCCCTAAGAAAAAAGATTGCGGCACGCTTCGGACTCAGCGTACCCGTATTTACCTCATGGATAACCGTTATTACCCTGACTAGAAATGCCTGTTGTCACCATGCACGTGTATGGAATAAAGAAAATGCTATCAGTCCTATGATTCCACGAAGGCTGAATGGCAATTGGATTACGTTTAATGTCTCTCCAAAGCGAATATATTATAATATCTGCATTATCAAATGGTTCATAAACATCGTGTCGCCAAAAAACGATATGCTTGAACATCTTAAATCAATACTGGCAGATTATCCAATGGTAGACATTCGTGCTATGGGATTTCCTTTAGGAAATTGGCAAGAGGAACCGCTCTGGTCCACGCACTAGCATAATACCTCTTACTTTTTGCTTCGCGCGGCTGCCCGGTCGCACCAAGGCGCGACCCCACAATTCCCTATTATTCAATACATTACAACTCTCACCTCTTACCCTTTACCTCTTACCTTTAAAAGAGTTTGCTTTTTCGCTCTGTTTGCACTAATTTTCGCTTCGCAAGCCTGCCCGGTCGCACCAAGGCGCGACCCTACAACTTTCTGTTTTTCAAAGCATTACATCTCTTACCTTTTACCCCTCACCTCTTACCTTTAAAAAAATTTGCTTTTTCGCTCTGTTTGCACTAATTTTCGCTTCGCGCAAAGTAGGCTGCGGCTCGGAAAAATCAACCTGAAAACTTCGTTTTCGTTTGCTTTTTCGCTCTGTTTGCACTAATTTTCGCTTCGCGCAAAGTAGGCTGCGGCTCGGAAAAATCAACCTGAAAACTTCGTTTTCGTTTGCTTTTTCGCTCGCCTTGCACTACTTTTGCAGTATATTATAAAGAACCTAAAAAAACAATACATATGTCATTTCCAATTGTCACCCCGGAACAAGTCGCCGAATTGGTGAAAAACGGCGATAACGTAAGCTTTTCGGGATTTACAGCCGCCGGCACGCCAAAGGTGGTAGCGCCGGCAATCGCCGCTCGTGCACGCAAGGAACACGAAGCCGGACGTCCTTTCAAAATCAACGTGTTTACAGGCGCGTCGACCAACGACTACGTCGACGGCGAACTGGCACGCGCAGATGCCATCAACTTCCGCACTCCTTATCAATCGACCAAGGACTCGCGCACGGGCATCAACAGCCACAACATCCACTACTGCGACGCACACCTGTCGCAGTTGGCTCAAAACCTTCGCTACGGCTTCTACGGCAAAATTGACTTTGCCATCATCGAGGCATGCGACGTTGACGACCAAGGCAACATCGTGCTCGGCGCCGGTATCGGTAACGTGCCGACATTCGCACTTCTTGCCGACAAAATCGTTATCGAACTCAACGAACACATCCCGCAATCAATCCGCGGACTTCACGACATCTATATTCCCAACGACCCACCGCGTCGCATGGAGATTCCCGTCTATAAGCCCTCCGACCGCATCGGCTCGCCGGTACTCAAAGTAGACCCGGCAAAAATCGTCGGCATCGTTAAGTCGAACGCATCCGACGGCGTTCACGGCTTTACGCCCATCGACGAAACGACGATGAAAATCGGCGAAAACGTATGCAACTTCCTTATCAACGAGCTGCGCGTAGGCCGTATTCCCAAGGAATTCCTTCCGCTGCAATCGGGCGTGGGCAACGTGGCAAACGCCGTGCTTCACGGCTTGGGCGACAGCAAGGAAGTGCCTCAATTCGACATGTATACCGAAGTGATTCAAGACTCCGTTCTCGACCTTATGGAAATGGGCAAATGCCGCTTCGGCTCGACTTGCTCGCTGACGTTCTCCGACCAAACGATGGACCGCTTCTACGGCAATATCGACTTCTTCAAAGACAAGATACTTATCCGTCCGGGCGAAGTGTCGAACAACCCGGGCATTATCCGCCGTCTGGGCATCATTTCGATGAACACTGCACTCGAAGCCGACATCTTCGGTAACGTCAACTCAACGCACGTTGTAGGCACAAAGATGATGAACGGTATCGGCGGCTCGGGCGACTTTACTCGCAACGCCTATATCTCGATTTTCAGCTGTCCGAGCGTCACCAAAGGCGGCAAAATCAGCAACATCGTGCCAATGGTGTCGCACCTCGACCACAGCGAGCATAGCGTAAGCGTGCTCATCACCGACCAAGGTGTAGCCGACCTTCGCGGAAAATCGCCGATACAACGCGCACACGAGATTATCGAGAACTGTGTACACCCCGACTACAAGCAGTTGCTTCGCGACTACCTGAAGCTGTCGGCAGGCGGCCACACGCCTCACACTCTCGCCGCGGCATTCGGCTTCCACAGCGAATTCCTCCGCTCAGGCGATATGAGCAATACCAACTGGGCTGACTACACGAAATAAGCCGTAAAACAGGTTATACAAGCCCGCCCGGGCTATAACGAACGAAAAAAATCTCTTAAAACCTAATCCTCCACCCGACCCCGCCACACCTCTTCGGCGGGGTCATTTTTTTGCAGCAGGAAATCATAAACACGACGAAAATAGTGAGCAAAAAAGTGTCGCGACGGCGAATAGTTTTCGGCGTCGCGACGAAAGATATTAAATTAAACCAACCGTAAATGGTCAAAAATGTGGAGACCGTAACCGGTCAAAACCAAGCTAACCGAAATCGGTTAGAAGAGCACGCTTGCGCCTGCTGCGGAGTTGAGGAATACGTAGAACGAGCTGATGATGCCGGCTACGAGGATACCTGCCACGCAGATGAGCAAGCCTGCACGTTCGCTCCAGTGCGACTTGAAAGCAGCAATGGGAGCGTCGTTGGTGTTGATGAACATCGCCTTGACAACGAGGAGATAGTAGTAGAGCGACACAATTGTGTTGATAAGAGCGATGAGCACGAGCACATACATTGCCACACTACCCTCTTGGAGCGCTGCCGAGAAGATGAAGAACTTGCTGAAGAATCCTGCGAACGGAGGAATACCACCGAGGGAAAACATTGCAAGCATCATAGCGAACGACAGGCGCGGATTGGTCTTATAGAGGCCGTTGTAGTCGCTGATGAGGAGTTTGCCTGAAGCGTTTTCGACAGCTTGGATAACGCCGAAAGCAGCGAGGTTGGAGAAGATGTAGACGAGCACGTAGTAAGAAAGTGCGGCTACGCCAACCGGAGCATTTGCGACAACGCCGAGCATAATGTAGCCGGCTTGCGAAATCGACGAGAAAGCGAGGAAACGCTTGAGGTTGTTTTGACGGATTGCAAAGAGGTTACCGATGGTGATTGTGAGGATAATCAGTGCGTAGAGCATCCATTCCCAAACTTGGCTGTAGACAGCGCCGAAAGCTTGAGTGAGGATGATGAAAGCGGCGAAAGTAGCCGAGCCTTTCGACACAACCGAAAGATATGAGGTGACGGAAGTGGGGGCACCTTCGTAGACGTCGGCAGTCCAGAGGTGGAAAGGCACCATAGAGATTTTGAAGCCGATACCTGCGATGACGAAAGCGAGAGCAACGTAGAGGAGCGCAGAGCCTTCGGCAGCGACGATACGGGTAGCGATGTCGCCGAAGTAGAGCGAGCCGCAGACGCCGTAGACGAACGAAAGTCCGAGCATGTAGATTGCCGACGAGAAGACAGCCGTAAAGAGGTATTTAACGGCGGCTTCGTGGCTCTCGTAGCGGTTTTTCTCGAAAGCGACAAGAGCAGCCAAGGGGAGCGAAGCCGTTTCGAGGCCGATGATAAACACGAGGAAATGACGTGCCGAAACCATCAGATACATACCGAAGAGCGTGAGCAGGAGGAGTTCGATGAACTCGCCTCGGCGAATGGCTTGCGCCTCGCTGTTGTTCCACTTGATTGACTGAAGCAGGACGAGGAAAAGGCCTATGTTAAGGATGTTTTTAATGCACATAACAATCGACGAGGTGACAAACATGCCACCGAAAGCCGCATCTTGACCGGCGTGCATAGGCAGAAAGAAACTGCCGATAGTGAAAGCGCCGAAGAGAGCGGTGGCAAAGACCGTCAACTTGTTTTGGGCGCCTTTGGGCAAGAACGTATCGAACAGGAAAACTAAGAGAAATACGATTAGCAATCCTATTTCCTGGTGCATTACCAAAAATTCAGAATAGTTCATAATTTCAAATCAATTTAAGAGTTCGTTACTGTTATTGCAAATAAGCTTGAATATGTTCAACAATTGGTCCGAAGCTGTCGCGGAGGATACCGTTAGCGAGGTCGGGGAAGCAACCGATAACAGCGATTGCGAGCATCAAAGAGACGGTGCTGAAACGCTCATACCAATGAGCATCGTCGAGCGAGCGATGGTGCTCGTTCTGAACGGGGCCGAAGAGGAGCTTGCCGACCACGCGGAGGATGTAGACCGCGGTGATGACAATCGAAGTTGTAGTAACGATTGCGAAAGCGTGGCGGAAGAGGTTACCGTCGCCGAGCACGGCGTTGTAGATTTCGGAAGTTTCGAACGAGCCGAGGAAGATGGTCATTTCGGCAACGAAACCGCTAAGACCGGGGAGACCGAGCGAAGCGAGACCGGCAATGATGTAACCAACCGAAAGGAAAGGCATGATTTGCATCAAGCCACCCATTTCGCGGACGTCACGAGTGTGCGTACGGCCGTAAATCATACCGATGAGGGCGAAGAAGAGAGCCGTCATCAAGCCGTGAGAGAGCATCTGCATAACGGCACCGCTCATAGCAGTTTGGTTCATCATCAGGATTGCGAAGAGCACCAGACCGCAGTGGCTAACCGAAGAGTAAGCGTTGATGTATTTGAGGTCGGTCTTTACGCAAGCGGCGAAAGCACCGTAGACAACGCTGATACCGGTAAGAATCATGAAAATCCAGCCGAGTTGGAGGGCAGCTTGAGGCATCAAGTAGATAGCCACACGGAAGCAGCCGTAACCACCGAGCTTCATGAGCACACCTGCGTGGAGCATCGACACGGCGGTAGGCGCCGAAGCGTGACCGTCGGGCGACCAAGTGTGGAACGGGAACATAGCACCGAGGACGCCGAAGCCGACGAAAGCGCAAACGAACAAGGCATTCTGCCAAGCGGCGTCGACGCCGGGACCTTGGACGATTTCGACGATGTTCATCGTCTCGCCGGCATGATAGTAGATGCCGAGGATGCTGATGAGCAAGAAAGCCGAACCACCCATAAGCATGAGCGTAAGCTTCATAGCCGCGTAGTTCTTGTTGCCGCTACCCCACACACCGATGAGCAGATACATCGGGATAAGAGCCACCTCGTAGAACATGAACATGGTGAACAAGTCGATAGAGATGAAGAACCCGAATACGCCCGTCGAGAGGAGGATGAACCAGAGGAAGTATTCTTTGGTAAGCGGTTCAATCTTCCAGGAAGCGAAAGTACCTGTGAAGACGATGATAGCCGAGAGGAGAATCATGAGCACCGAGATGCCGTCGACGCCGACAGCGAGGTGGATGTTCAGCGGCTCGAACCACATATAAGAATCAGTAAAGAGCATAAGCTCGTCGGGATGCGCTGCGCGCTCGCCGACAAATGCGTAGCAGAGATAAAGAGCCGCAATGAGCAAGAGCGAAGCCCCGGAAGCTGCCACCGCACGGACCTGATTAACGGTCTTGGTGAGGAAAAGCGCACCAAGCGTAAGTACAGGAATAATTACAAAAAGGAAAAGTATATTAAACATAACTTAAAATTTTCCGTAAGTGTATCAAATTAGTACTAAGAAAGTAGCAGTGGCAAGCACAAGCGCTCCGATGAGGTAAATCCAAACGTACATCTGGATAGAGCCCGATTGGAGTTTGCGTATAGAATATGCTGCCGAATTAGCCATACGAGCCAGCAGGTTCATAAAGCCATCGACGCAGACGTGGTCGAACCAAGCGATGCTTTTGCAGATAATGCCGAAGATAATCTTGTGGGTAACGAATTGGTAGATTTCGTCCATGTAGAAACGGCGATAAGCAGCCTTATGAAGACCTTTGAAAGCGCCGGCAATGCGGTCGGGCACGGGATTTTCCTTGCGATAGAGCACTGTAGCGATGAGGATGCCGACAACGGCGATTGCGATGCTTGCGCCGGCAACGGTCCAGTTCATTTCAGTGTGGTGAGCCTGACCGTCGAAGGTAACGAAGTTGCTGAAGGGGATGAAACCTGCAACGCACGAAACCACGGCGAGGAGCACCAACGGAAGAGTCATTACCCATTCGCAGTCGTGAGGAGTGTGGTGCGAGTAGTCGGGCTTGTTCCACCAGAAGATACGATAGTAGAGGCGGAACATATAGAAAGCGGTAAGACCGGCAACAGCCGACATCCAAACGCCCCAGAGCGGGCTTTGCAAGTAGCAAGCCACGAGGATTTCGTCCTTACTGAAGAATCCGGCGAAAGGCGGAATACCTGCAATGGCGAGGCAAGCGATGAGGAATGTGATGTGGGTGATGGGCATATACTTTTTGAGGTTACCCATAGCGTCCATCTCGTTAGAGTGAACCATGTGGATGATAGCACCTGCGCAAAGGAAGAGCAAGCCCTTGAACATTGCGTGAGTGAAGAGGTGGAACATAGAAGCCATGTAGCCGACGCCTTCGTGCAATTCGGGGCGAGCCACACCGAGAGCGGTGAACATGAATGCAATCTGCGAGATAGTCGAGAAAGCGAGCACACGCTTGATGTCGGTCTGCGCGCAAGCCACGACAGCGGCGTAGAGGGCAGTGACGGCACCGGTGATGGTAATGAGTTCGAGCACTTCGGGCGTGAAGAGATACATGGGGAACATACGAGCCACCAAATAGACACCGGCAACGACCATGGTAGCGGCGTGGATGAGCGCCGAGACGGGCGTCGGGCCTTCCATAGCGTCGGGGAGCCAGATGTGCAAGGGGAACATAGCCGACTTACCTGCGCCACCGATAAAGATGAGCGCCAAAGCCCACGAAGCAGCCGAGCAACCTAAGAAAGTAACTCCGGCAGCGCTTGCGACGATGCTACCCGGGTTTTTCATCAGTTCAACGAAGTCGAACGTACCGCAGTAGTATGCGAGGAGCATAATACCGATAAGGAAACCGAGGTCGGCAAAACGCGTAACGATGAATGCTTTCTTCGAAGCCGAAACGGCAGCGGGTTTTTCGTAGTAGAAACCGATGAGGAGATACGACGAAACGCCGACCATCTCGAAGAAGATGAACATCTGGAAGATGTTTGTAGCCACAACGAGACCGAGCATGGAGAACGTAAAGAGCGAGAGGAACGCGTAGTAGCGTTGGAAGCCCTTTTCGCCATGCATGTATCCGAGGCTGTAGAGGTGGACCATCAAAGAGATTGTAGTGATGACGATAAGCATCATCGCGGCAATCGGGTCGATGAATATACCGAGGTCAACGGTAAGCCCGTCGCCGAGGGTCAACCAAGTGTAGTTGAGCACGTTGACGGGTTGGCGAACGCCATCGACAACGTACTGCGGGTCAAAGAAATAAGTAAGCGCTACGGCATAGGCAATCACCGTAGTGACGAGCATTGCGCAAGTTCCGATAACGCCGGAAACAAACTTGGGCAATTTGATGCCGACGAGTCCCAGAAAGAGGAACATGAACAGCGGCAAGAGTATTGTGACGACAGAATACGATAATTCCATAAGCCTTAAAATTTCAATTTGTTAAGATTCTCGATATCAACGTTTTTCACTTCGCGGAAAATGTTGATAATGATAGCGATAGCGAGCGCTGTTTCGGCAGCAGCTATAGCGATAGCGAAGAGCGTGAAAAACATACCCTCCATTTGTCCCGGGAAAAGGAAACGGTTGAACACGACAAAGTTGATGTCGACCGAGTTAAGCATCAATTCGAGGGAGATGAGGATAGCGATAAGGTTTTTGCGAGTAATGAACCCGTAGACACCGCAG
>JBJEDP010000071.1:0-36261 GCA_051872175.1 Candidatus Limisoma sp. | reverse complement strand
GTCCTTATACGAAACGTAGATTTCCATACAAGTAAACTCGGGATTGTGAGTTCGGTCCATACCCTCGTTGCGGAAATTCTTCGAGAATTCGTAGACGCCTTCGAAACCGCCGACAATCAGACGTTTCAGATAGAGTTCGTCGGCGATACGCAAGTAGAGAGGAATGTCGAGCGCATTGTGGTGAGTGATGAACGGACGCGCCGCCGCTCCACCGGGAATCTGTTGCAATATCGGAGTTTCGACCTCCATATAGCCGTGCGAGTTGAAGTATTCGCGCATCGAGTTGTAGACCTTTGTGCGCTTAACGAAGATGTCTTTCACGCCGTCGTTGACCACCAAGTCGACGTAGCGCTGACGATAGCGCAGTTCGGGGTCTTCGAATGCATCGTAGGTCACGCCGTCTTTTACCTTAACAATCGGCAGCGGACGCAACGACTTGCTCAGCATCTGCAACTTCTGTGCGTGAACGGTGATTTCGCCCATCTGCGTGCGGAATACGAAGCCTTCGACGCCGATAAAGTCGCCGATGTCGAGGAGTTTTTTGAAGAATATGTTATAAAGGTCTTTATTTTCGTCGGGGCAAACGTCGTCGCGGCTCACGTACACTTGGATACGTCCGTCGGCGTCTTGAAGCTCCATAAACGAAGCCTTACCCATGATGCGACGGCTCATGATACGTCCTGCGATGCTTACCTGACGAGGCTCGGCATCGTCGCTGAAGTTTTCTTTGATTTCCTTCGTATGTCCGGTCACTACAAATTCCGCTGCCGGATAAGGTTCGATGCCCATCTTCCGCAATTCGTTCAAACTATTGCGTCTTACAATCTCTTGTTCGCTTAATTCAAGTATATTCATATCTGTTAATTTTTTTCGTCTTAAACACACGAAACCACGTCCCGACTCATTTCGTTGCTCGGGCGAGGTCGTGCTATTTCAAATTACAAAGGTACAGCAACCGCGCCGAAAAGCAAAGTAAAATGCGAAAAATCGGCATTTTACACCCCAATTTTGCCATTTTACGCTTTCTTTGCGGCGCTTTACGGCGATTTTATTGCGAAGATTTTTCGACTTACTATTGCGCTGAGTCGCTTTATTGATTAACTTTGCCTTACGATAAAAAACTCGCAAAGATTATGAAGAATCTAATGAAATCTCTTATTATAGCGACTCTGGCAGTTATTACCATCGCCCTGCCGATGAGCGCAAAGCAAAAATCGGGGGCGGTAATCACTTTCGCCGAAACCACTCACGACTTCGGGTACATCCAAGAATCGGGCGGCGCCGTGTCGCACGAATTTACGTTTACCAACACCGGCAGTAAGCCGCTAATCATCGTGTCGGCTCACGCTTCTTGCGGTTGCACAAAGCCGGAATTTCCGAAAAAGCCCATCGAACCGGGCAAAACCGGAGTGATTAAAATCACCTACAAGCCGAAGAATCGACCGGGCGCTTTCGACAAGATAGTTTCGGTAACGTCGAACGCAAAGACAGTTCATCTGCGCATCCGCGGTTGCGTAATCTCCGCAACATCAATAAAATAGCTATGAGGCGAATCATTTCTACGTTGGTTCTACTGCTCTCGCTAACGGCTGTCGCCGAACTCCGTTGGGAGGCAACAACCGTCGACTTCGGCACCATCCGCGAAGACGACGGCAGAGCAACGCGCTACTTCCACTTCCGCAATATCGGCGACTCGGCAGTCGACATCACTCGCATTCGCACTTCCTGCGGATGCACCTCCTCCGACTACGTCCGCCACGGAATCGCGGTCGGCGAAACCGACTCTATTCCTATCCACTACAACCCGATAGGCAGACCCGGCTCGTTCAACAAATTCGTCAAACTCGTCGCTTCCGACTCCGCCTACACTCTCCACATCGTCGGCAACGTCATTCCCTCGGAAGTCACCCTCGCCGACCGTTTTCCGCACTCGATTGGCGCACTGCGCACGTCTGCCAATGCCGCTCTTTTCGGCGACGTTGTCTCCGGCAGAAGTCGCAGCGCACGTATTTCAGCCTACAACATCAGCAACGACACCATCGTGCTCGACTTCGACCGACTGCCCGCAATGTGCAGCGCATACGCCTCGCCCGACACCGTTGCGCCGGGCAACACAACGTCGATTGTCGTAACCTTCCGCACAACGCCTTCGATGGAATTCGGCTGGCAAAGCCACAGCATCGACCTGATTCAAAACGGCAAACCGTACCCCATCAACGTCACCGCTACCATCAAAGCAGCGCCCGGCGAATGTCCCGACAACGCTCCCGTTGCCGAACTCGCCGACGAAAAAATAATGTTTGAAAGCTACGGCTCGCAAAAGAATCCCAAAGCAGCACTCACCGTGCGCAACAACGGTGGCTCGCCGCTCGTCGTAAAGAATTTCGCTTCGGAAGACACCGCCCTCGCCGCATCGACCACGCTGCCGACGACAATCGAGCCCGGAAAATCCGCAAAAATCACATTTACACTCGACCCGGCTAAAGAAACCGACTACATTATCAACAAAGAAATAATCATCTACACCAACGACCCGGAGAAACCCAATCGGACGATTCGCCTCGTTGGCAACAAATAATCATCCCGCTATGGACAACATCGATACACACCACCCGGAAAACAGCGACGAATACTTAGGTCTGACCGTCAACAGCGGAGTGCCCGAGCCTCCCAAAGTGAACCCATACCTCAAACCGCGCAAACGCAAACGCATCGCCACTGCTGCAGAATATGTCGAAGGCATCCTTCGCGGTGATGTCACCATGCTGAGCCGCGCCGTCACTCTTGTCGAAAGCCAAGTGCCCGAGCACCAATGCATCGCACAAGAAGTTATCGAGAAATGCCTTCCCTACGCCGGAAATTCTCGCCGCATCGGCATCACAGGCGTACCAGGCGCCGGAAAAAGTACGTCAATCGACGTCTTCGGTCTGCACGTCCTCAAAGACGGCGGACGCCTCGCCGTGCTCGCCATCGACCCCAGTAGCGAACTCACCAAGGGCAGTATCCTCGGCGACAAAACTCGTATGGAGAAACTGTCGCTCCACCCCAACGCGTTCATCCGCCCCAGCCCGTCGGCAGGCTCGCTCGGCGGTGTGGCTCGAAAAACCCGCGAAACAATCGTGCTCTGCGAAGCCGCCGGCTATAACAATATCTTCGTCGAAACCGTCGGCGTCGGTCAAAGCGAAACCGCCGTCCACTCGATGGTCGACTTCTTCTTGCTTATCCAACTCGCAGGCACCGGCGACGAACTCCAAGGTATCAAACGCGGAATCATGGAAATGGCTGACGGAATCGTCATCAACAAAGCCGACGGCGACAACATCGACCGCGCCATGCTCGCCAAAGCGCAATTCCAAAGCGCGCTCCACCTCTTCCCAATGCCCGCATCAGGATGGATGCCCGAAGTGCTTACCTACTCCGGCTACTACGAACTCGGAATCGCCGAAGTGTGGGACATGATTGACCGCTATTTCGAGTTCGTCAAAGCCAACGGCTACTTCGAGCGCCGACGCACCGAGCAAGAGAAATACTGGATGTACGAAACCATCAACGACAACCTCAAAGCAAACTTCTACCAAGACCCGGAAATCGAGGCTATGCTCAAACTTAAAAAGAAAAACGTGCTCGACCATCGGCAAAGTTCGTTTGTCGCCGCTCGCGAAGTGCTCGACTACTATTTTAACAAAATCGGAATCAAATAGACCAAAAAATTGCACTAAAAGCAAAAAATTAAGCCGAAATAGTTTGATTTTCAGCAAAATTGCGTACCTTTGCAGTTACCGCCTTAGAATCGGTCCGTAGAACTAACAAAGTATGAAAACGACAAAAATCATTCGACGCATAGCCTTTGCAATTGCCGTTGTTGCAGGCTCATTTTCAGCCGATGCCGCAGCGCCATCAGGCTACTATGACGGCATCAGCGGACTTACCGACGCCGCTCTGAAAGCAAAATTGCACCAAATCATCAACACCGGCAACAGCAACAGCTACACCGGGTTGTTCAAGAACTGCTTCGTCCACACCGACGTGCGCGACGACGGCACTTGGTGGGATATGTACTCCGACATCAAACGTCAAGTTTATTCCGGTAGCGCAATCACTTGGTCCGGCATGAACTGCGAACACAGCTTCCCGAAAAGCTGGTGGGGCGGCGACGAAAACGATGCCTACACCGACTGCAACCACCTTTACCCGTCGGACGGTCCTGCCAACACGGCGAAAAACAACTACCCGCTCGGCGAAGTCGACCCCAACAACATCACTTACGACAACGGCGTTAGCCTCGTCGGAAACCCCGTTGAAGGTCAAGGCGGCGGCGCTAAATATGTCTACGAACCCGCCGACGAATATAAAGGCGACTTCGCGCGCACATATTTCTATATGGTAACCTGCTACTCGCATCTCACATGGAAATACACCTACGTGGCGCGCAACGGCGACTACCCGTCTATGCAAGGTTGGGCTATCGACTTGCTTCTCAAATGGCACCGCAACGACCCCGTGAGCGAAAAAGAGACAAAGCGCAACGACGAAGTCTACAAAATACAATATAACCGCAACCCGTTTATTGACTATCCCGAACTCGTTGAATACATTTGGGGTAACATGATGGGACAACCCTTCTCCGCCGGCGAACTTCCTCCGATTGGCGAAGGCACGCTCATCGCTCCCGCCAACAACTCAACGGTCGACTTCGGCGACGTTGTTAAAGGTTATTCGAAGAAAATTACAATTCCTATCCGTGGTACGCTCACAAAAGACCTGTCGCTTACGCTCTCAGGCACCGACAAAGCCGTGTTCGCAACTTCGGTAACGACCGTGCCTTGGAAAACCGTTAACGAAAGCGGTTTCGACCTCACCGTAACCTATTCGCCTACGGCACTCGGCAGCAACTCGGCGAAGCTGCTAATCTACGACGGCGGTCTCGTAGGCACCACTTGCTACACCATCAACCTTACCGGCAATGCCGTCGACCTTCCCACGTTCGACACGCCGGTTGCGACATCCGCTTCCAACTTCAGCGACACAGGCTTCCGCTGCAACTGGGAACGCCCCGCAAACCCGGCTACCATCGACTACTACGTGGTCAACATCTCGGAATATCTCGACGGAAATCGCACCGACTTGACAATAACTACAGACGACGACTCCAACTATCTTGACTTCTTCGACGCCAAGAAAGGTGCAAACTACACCTACACAGTACAATCGTCGCGCTGCGGCTTGAATTCGTCACAGTCGAACGTCATCAGCATTGCATTCAGCAGCGCTGCCGGCATCGAATGCCGTCCGTTGGCTGTCAGCCCGATTCAAAACGGATTGGAATTCCGTTGCTCCGACATCCACACCAACGCACGCATCATCGACATGACCGGACGCACCGTTTCCGTAATTCCGCAAATCGAGAACGGCACATGCGTGCTGCTCCCCTTCGGCGCTTACATCGTCGTAACCGACCAAGCAACAAAACCCATCAAAGTAATGGTGGGATATTAGAATAGTGGAAAGGTAAGAGAGGAGAGGTAAGAGTAAAAAACTCCGAAATATAATCTCTCCACTCTTACCTCTTACCTCTTAGCTCTTACCTCTTACCACAAAGCAACTTTCCCGCCTATACCCAAATCAAGCGTAGCCGTAGCAATGCCCAATGCCTTGAACACTTTACTCATAGTGGATAAGGTTATTGAACTTTTACCGCTCTCCAACTTGCATATTTGCGAGCGTTTTACGCCAACTCTTTCGCCTAACTCTTCTTGCGTCAAGTTCTGCTTGAGGCGTGCTTTCTTTATTGCTTCTCCGACAAAGTAGGATTGTATGTCCTCTTTGAGTTGCGATTCCATCGCGTCACGCGCCGGTGTACCTATCGGTCCCCAAAGTTCGTCTTTCATCTCGTCAGCCGGTGTAAATTTCATCTTTGCCATCGTCATTTATTTTTTTTCGTTGTAATATTCCTGTCTTATCCTCTCTGCCTTTGCTATCTCTTTCTTGGGCGTTTTCTGAGTCTTTTTGACTATCCCATGCGTAACAATTACCATTGCCTTTATATCATTATCCCAAAAGGCAAACAAGCGGTAACTAATGCCGGAGAATAGAGTACGCAATTCCCATATTTCGGAGTTCTCCAACTTCTTGAAAAGCTCCTTATCCATAATGCCGCCCTCTACCTTGAAGATATTGTAGTATATCTTCTGTTGAGCCTTAAGAGGCTGTTGTTTTATAAATGCTTTCGCCTCTTCGCTTAGCATTATCGTTATCGACTGTCCGTTCATAGTGCATCTCTTACGCCGCAAAGTTAGTACTTTGTTTCCATATTAGCAAACATTCGCATCTATTTTTCTCTTACCTCACAGGGCGCCTCGGCGTCCTGTTTTGTTATTATATGTTAATTAAACCAACAACTGCCTCGCCGTGCCGATTATTATTCGTAAATTCGTATGATTAAACCATACCTCTATGAAAACAACTAAATTATTTATCGCAACTATCGCTGCATTGACAATCAGTGCGGCAGCCCAGGCGGAAAGCCTCGTGATAATGCATAGCAACGACGTCCACGGTCACGTGGCAGTCGAAAAAGTAAAAGATGACGGCGGTTCAGCCCGAATGAAAGTCGTAATCGACAGCATTCGCGCCGCCGAAAAGCACACCCTACTCGTCGACGCCGGCGACGACGTACAAGGCTATCTCTACTTCAACGTCTTCGGCGGCGAAGTGGAATACAACGTCATGAACATCCTCGGCTACGACATCGCCATCCCGGGCAACCACGAATTCGACAACGGAATCGAAGCACTTGCCAAAAACTACAAACGCCTCAAAGCCACCAAATTGTCGGCTAACTACGATTTTCGCCGCACTCCGGTAAAAGGCGTCAAAGAATACGCCATCAAGAAATTCTGCGGTCGCCGCATCGCCTTCATCGGCGTCGGATGCCAGCCTAAAGGTATGATTTCCGACAAAAACTGCGTTGGAATGGGCTATCGCGACGCAATCGCGGTTGCCGACAGCCTCGCAACAGTCCTCAAAACAAAGAAAAAAGCCGACCTCGTGGTCGTACTTTCACACATCGGCTACGTTGCCGACGAGCCTTGGCTCCCCAACGACACGCTGTTGGCGAAGAACAGCACCGACATCGACGTTATCATCGGCGGACACTCTCACACCGTCATCGACCCGCGTAAAGGCGACGTCAAGAACGTGTTTACCAACCGCGCCGGAAAGAAAGTGCTTGTGGCGCAAACCGGACGTTACGGTCGTTACTTGGGCAAAATAACAATCGACCTTGACAACATTACCGAAATGCCGCGCAGCGAACTCATTGCCATCAACTCGCGCCTCGATAGCCGCAGCGACGGCTCTGTTGAGCGATTCCTCAAGCCGTATACCGCCGAAGTCGACAAACTCGCAGGCGTCGTCATCGGTCGTTCGGAAGCGGAATTTCCCAACGGCGAAATGAACCCGCTCTCTAACTGGGTTGCCGACAAAATCCTGGAAATCGGCACAACCTTGACCGACCGCAAAATCGACTTCGCCGTGGGCAATAAAGGCGGCGTGCGCCGTCCGCTGACCGTCGGCGACGTAACTATGGGGCAAATGCTCACCATGCTTCCCTTCGAAAACTATGCGACCGTCATCGAACTCTCCGGAAAAGACATTGCCGAAGCGTTCAACTCGATGGCTGCTCGCGACGGCGATGCCGTTAGCGCCGGCGTCCGTGCAAAGATGAAAGACCACCGGGCATACGACATTACCATCAACGGCGAGCCGCTCGACCCCGAACGCACTTACGTCGTGGCTACTCTCGACTACCTCGCCAACGGTGGCGACAACATGGTGGCTTTCACCCGCGGTAAACAAATCGGAATGAGCGAAAAGCAACTCAAATACAACGTCATCGACATCATCAAAGAAATGACCGCCCGCGGCGAATCTATCAACCCCGACACTACGCCGCGCATCGTTTTAGAATAATCCCACAAACCGGTACATACAATTAATGAAATCGAAACTCCTGATTCTAACCATTGTTTTGCTTTTGGCGCTCAACGCGAGTGCCAAAGGCAAAACCATCGTACTCACCGACGAACGTGCAGCCTACGCTTGGGCAGACAGCGTTATGGCAACGATGGACGCCGAACATCGCATCGGACAACTCATTGCGCAAGCCGTCAACCCCAAACAACTCGCCGAAGCAAAGAAAGAAATCAAAATGCTCGTCGAACGCTACCACATCGGCTGCATCTACTTCAGTCCTGGCGACGCCGTCAACTATGCCTCGCTGGGTAACTACACCAACGAACTCTCGCAGGTGCCGGTATTAGTGGGTATCGACGGCGAATGGGGACTTTCGATGAGAATAAAAGACACGCCGCAGTTTCCGCGAAACATGACTCTCGGCGCTATCCGCGACGAAAGCCTGCTCTACGAATATGGCGCGGAAATGGCTGCCGAATGCCGACAAATGGGCATAAACATCAACTTTGCGCCCGTGCTCGACGTCAACAGTAATCCGCGCAACCCCGTCATCGGAACGCGCTCGTTCGGCGAAGACCCTAAAAACGTGAGCAGCAAAGCGATCGCCTACTCGCGCGGGCTCGAAGACAACGGCATCATGTCGGTGGCTAAGCACTTCCCCGGGCACGGCGACACGCAGTCGGACTCGCACAAGACGCTGCCGCTCGTCGACCGCTCGCTCGTCGACCTTCAGGCAACCGACATCGTGCCATTCCGAAACTACATCAACGCCGGACTCTCGGGCGTGATGATTGGGCACCTCAACATCCCGGCACTCAAAACCGGGCACCATCCGTCGTCGCTCTGCAAATCGGTCGGCAACGAACTCCTCAAAAAAGAACTGAAATTCGACGGGCTGGTCTTCACCGACGCTCTTACGATGAAAGGCGCTCGCGTCGAAGGAAAGGCGAACGGACTGCTCGCTATGCGCGCCGGAGCCAACGTGCTGCTCGAGCCTTACAACCTCGAACTCAACTTCAAGGAGATGCTCAAAGCCTACAAGCACAACAAAGACGACAGGCGACTCATCGACGAATCGTGCCGCAAAATTCTCGCTTATAAATACGCACTTGGCATTGCCAATCGCCGCCCCGTCGACACCAACGGTCTGCTCAGCCGAATCAACACGCGACAAGCCGAACTGACTATGCGTCGGCTCTACCACGCAGCCATAACCGTCCTCAAAAACGAGGATGAGGCGCTACCCGTAAAGCATCTCGACAAACGCACTCTCGTCGTCAACGTAGGCAACAAAAACGAAAATAACACTTTCGCCGACGCGTGCAGCCGCTACACAGACATAACCCGCGCAAATGCCGCCACCGGCGCAATCCCCGTCGAGAAAATCAAGAACGCCGCCACGGTGATTGTCGGCATCTACACCGACGAAGCTTGGGCAGCCGACGTTATGCGCTCTATCGTACAAACCGCCGGCGCGGCGAAGGTCGTTCCGGTGTTTTTCACCAAACCGTACACGCTGAGCAAGCACAAATGGACTATCTCGAAATGCCATACCGCCGTGCTCGCCTACGAGCGACATCGCTATGCGCAAGAATACGCCGCACAAGCGATTTTCGGCGGATGCGAAGTTAGCGGACACGTGCCGGTAACCATCAACGGCGTGGCTAAATGCGGCGACGGCATCATTCTTCATCCCTCTCGCCTCGGCTACGGCATGGCGGAAGAAGTGGGACTCGACAGTCGATTTGTGTTCCAAGCCGACTCGCTCGCCCGCGAAGGTTTGGCGCAAGGCGCCTACACGGGATGTCAAGTGCTCGTGGCGAAAAACGGCGTTATCGTTTTCGACCGCAACTACGGCTATACCGACAACACAAAGCGTCAAAAAGTGACATCGAATACGCTCTTCGACCTTGCTTCGGTGTCGAAAGCGGCAGGTACGCTACCCGGCATTATGAAAGCCGTCGACGACAACCTGCTCGACATCAACACTCCGCTCGGCTCTTACATCAAAGGCTTGAAAGGCACGGCGAAAGGCGACCAACCGATACAAAACTATCTCTACCACGAAACGGGAATGCCACCGTCGCTGAATATGTACAAAATTATGACCGACACGGCAAGCTACAAAGGCAGCCTCTCCGTCGGCAAAAAGTCGGACAAATACCCGTTCCAAGCCGGTGGCGCATTCATCAACGCCACGGCTAAGCCTCGCCGCGACATAACCTCGGCAACTCGCACAAAACGGTTCAACTATCAACTCGGCAAAAATCTGTTCGTCGGGCAACTCACCTACGACACAATCATGCAACACATCCACAACATCGCGCTCCGCAAAGACCGAAAATACGTCTACAGTTGCCTCAACTTCTGCCTACTGATGGAAGCCGAAGAAAACGTCACGAAAACACCCCACGACCAATACGTTGCCGACAACATATTCCGCCCGCTCGGCGCACACCGCATGTGCTACCGCCCGCTCAGCCGTTTCTCATCGGCGGAAATTGCCGGTACGGAGATGGACAACTACTTTCGCGACGGAATTATCAACGGCACCGTCCACGACGAAACGGCTGCATTCTCGGGCGGCGTGCAAGGCAATGCCGGACTCTTCGCCACGGCAACCGACCTCGCTAAATACTGCGGAATGCTCCTCGAACACGGAAAATACGGCGGCGTCAACATCCTTTCCGACCGAACCGTCAACACGTTCGTAACCGCCCAAAGCAAAAATTCGCATCGCGGACTCGGTTTCGACAAGCCTTACATCCCCAACCCGGAATACTCCACGACGTGCCCCGAAGCCGACGCGTCGGTGGTCGGGCACACGGGCTTTACAGGCAGTGCCTTTTGGATTGACCCGAAAAACGACATAATCTACGTATTTCTCAGCAACCGTGTTTGCCCGAGCCGCAACAATCCGGCATTTTCGCGCGTCGGCGCCCGTGCAGGTATCTTCGGCCTGGTCTACCAATCAATGTGGAGGTGCCAACAATGAGCAATTCAGCCATAGCAACCGCCATCGGCGAAGAGATTCTGCGCCAACTGCCGTACGACCCCAACCGGCAACAAATGGAACTCGTTGCCGCCTTCGGCAAATTTGTTGCCGACGCTGCTGACCGCTCCGCATTCGTGCTTAACGGCTACGCCGGAACCGGAAAAACGTCGCTGACAAGTGCGCTGGTGCGCGCGCTCGGCGAGATGGGCATACGCTGCGTGCTGCTTGCCCCGACAGGCCGTGCCGCAAAAGTTTTTTCGACCTATTCCGGCCACGCCGCATCGACAATCCATCACCACATCTACCAAAGCAAGCGTTTCGACCCCGAAGCGATGGCGTTCGGACTGAAGAAAAACAACCACAAAGGCACATTCTTTATCGTCGACGAAGCATCGATGATTTCCAACACCGCCGGCGACAATGCCGTGTTCGGCACCGGACGCCTCCTCGACGACCTCATCACCTACGTCTACAGCGGCGAGGCATGCCACCTCATCCTCCTCGGCGACGTCGCCCAACTTCCGCCGGTGGGCTACAGCGACAGCCCTGCACTTTCGCCCGAAGTGCTACACGCCTACGGGCTGACCGTCTACTGCTACACGCTTACCGAAGTGGCGCGACAACGCGAAGACTCGGGAATTCTCTATAACGCCACCGAAATACGCAAAACCATCTCGTCGGGCATCCTCGTGCCGCCCACGATTCACGAAAAAGCGTTCGACGACGTCGAAGCCGTAACCGGCGAGTTTCTCACCGAACTCATCGACGACTGCTACAGCCGCGACGGCGAACAGGAGACAATCATCGTGACGCGCTCTAACAAAAACGCCGTGCTCTTCAACCAAGGCGTCCGCGCTCGCGTGCTCGACATGGAGTGCGAACTCGACGTGGGCGATATGCTCATGATTGCCAAAAACAACTACCACTGGGCAGGCGAAGACAACGACCGCATGGACTTCATCGCCAACGGCGACGTTGCCATCGTGCGCTCACTCGGCGCCGTCGAAAAGATGCACGGATTCCGCTTCTGCGATGCCACGCTCGAGTTTCCCGACTACGACGTCGAAATCGACGCAAAAATCATCCTCGACGCGCTCTATGCGGAGTCGCCTGCGCTCAGTCGCGACCAGCAAGAGCGGCTCTACCAAGCCGTGCTCGCCGACTATGCCGACATCCCGCGAAAGAGCGAACGCTATAAAGCCATCAAGCAAGACCCCTACTTCAACGCCTTGCAAGTGAAATTCGCCTACGCCGTGACGTGCCACAAAGCGCAAGGCGGACAGTGGAAAAACGTGTTTGTCGACATGGGTTACATTCCCGAAGAAGCCTTCTATCAACTCGATTTCTACCGCTGGCTCTACACGTCGTTCACCCGCGCTTACGGCAAAATCTACCTCATAAACCCACCGCTGAAAGTCGACTGAAAAAAATTTTTCATCCTCTTGCAACTTTTCGGCAACTTGCGTGCGTCTAATGCACAGAAAACAAACTTAAAAACGAATAAAACAATGAAAAAATTTATCGCAATCGCCACCTTGGCACTCCTTAGCGAATGTGCATTATTCGCCGCACCGAAAACAGCAACTATCAAGCCGACTGAGCCCACAAAAGAGGTTGTCGACACAACAGTAACCGCAACCGATTCCATCGACGACACTACGTTGGCGGAAGACCAAGCGGCTTACGACTTCGAGAAAGAGCGACTCGAATTGGAACACCGTAAACAAGTTTCGAAGAGTGAAAATGCCGTAGCACTCACTGCCGTAACCTTCGGCACGGTTATCCCCTTCACCGCAATTTGCGTCATCATTTGGTTAGTGTTCTACTACAACTCGAAAAAGCGTAAAGAAAAATATCGCCTCATCGAGAAAGCCATCGAGAAAGGCGTTGACATCCCCGAAAGCGTATTCAGCGACGGCAAATCGAAAGCCAAAAACGAATCAGCGCCGATAGCACAAATACGGAAAGCAATCGTGCTTATCTCCGTCGGACTGGCAGGCATAATCTTCTTCTGGTTATGCGGCAGCGCGGAAATTGCAGGACTCGTCTCGATGGTTGCCCTAATAGGAATAGGAAACCTGGTAGTCGGAATCTTGGAATACCGCAAACAGCAAAGTAAATCCAACAGCGAAGAAACCGTAGAAAACGATGCGACAGAAGATTGACGAACTACGGCTGCTTACCAAATGCGTTCTCGGTGACGACCGAGACGCATTTGGCAAGCTCGTAGAACGATATCAGTCGGACATTCGGCGTTTTTTTATCAACCTCAGTTGCAACTTCGCCCTCGCCGACGACCTTGCGCAAGAGACGTTTATTAAGGCTTACATTTCAATTCGCAGTTTTAAGATGCGTTCCTCGTTCAAAACCTGGCTCTACCGGATTGCCTACAACGAGTTTTACGACTACCTGCGAAAGCAAAAGATAGAGACCGAAGTCGACGAAACCATGGCATCTACGCTACCCTCATCTGCCACCGACGCGCGTCTCGACATCGCTACCGCTCTGCAAAGCCTAAACCCCACCGAACGCTCTTGCATCGTGCTTTTCTTCATCGAAGACCGTCCTATCAAAGACATTGTCAAGATTACCGGATTCCCTGAAGGTACCGTCAAATCGAGCATTTCGCGTGGCAAAACTAAATTAGCTAACTTTTTAAACAAATGATAATGACCGACAACAAAATAACCGACCGACAAATTGCGGAATTTCTGCAACAAGGCAAGCACGCCGCTCCGGAGAATCCTTGGTTCACGCGAAAGGTACTGAACCGCTTGCCCGAACGCCGAAAAAGCTATAACTGGATAGGAATAGTCATCAACACGCTCTGCATCGCTGCCTGCCTGTTTGTGTGGTGCTACACCTGGGGCAACGACATGGCGCGCATATTCACTTTCGACATGACTAAATCGGAAGTTGTCGAAATGATTGGTATGCTCGGCGGCTCGTTTTTGATTTGTGCCCTTTCGATTACTCAGATTCCGAAATACCTGGAATCATAGGGCGGTAACTTCGGTTGCGTGGTAGAAAAGTCGACGCGCAAGCGAACGGAATGCCGCCGATGCCGTGCTGTCGGCAATCGCTGCCGACGCCTCGTCGCTCAATCGACGGCTCAACCCTCGATAGGCAGCAAAGAGTGAATCGCTTTTCGCCCGAGTGAGCGTCGAATCTGCCAGCGCCGACTGATAGTCGTTGCGCAACGCCGCGCGGCTTATCGTCACGTCGTTTTGCAGACACACCAACTGCGAAATGCGCGTACTCTCATAATTCCCGCTGACGTAATAACCGTTCTTCCCGGCGTTCATGGCAAAACGACCCGGCGTGAGCACAAAAGCGGCAATAAAATCGTCGCCGCCAAAGCGCACATACGCCTCAACAGGCTCCGTATCGCATATGCCTTCAAAATGAAATCTACCGCCTTCGATTACGGCACTGTCGAGCATTTGCACCTGCCCGTAGCCCGGCAAATAACGATAAAGATATGCCACCTGCGACGCCCGACCGTTAACGGTGCGTCCATCGAGCGTAAATCGGCAACTGTCGTCGCGGCTACACGACACCGTAAGCAGCGCCGCAAATATCATCATAAAACTAAAGATTCTCATTTGACTCAACTTTTGGAACATAATTAAACTTGTAGAGGAAGATATGCCTGCCCCACAGCAATCGCTTATACGTCACGATTGAATCGTTGCTGATACCGATTGCGCGCTTCGACACAACAAAGGTTTCCTCGTTTCGCTTGAGCACAAATGCTCCGTTGCCGGCAATCGTATAGGTTGCCGTGTCGGTAATGCCCGGCAGCAATTGCACAACCTCGTTCGGGTTGAGTTGGCTGAATGTCGTCGACTGTGCGAGTCCGTTGCGCAGCGACTGCCAGTTGTAGTTGCTTCGCGCCGAATAGAGCATCGTCAATGCCGGGAAATATAAAATAATGAGCAATTCAAAGAATCCGGTCGCCTGTTTGCCGACGCACCCTATGACGTGCGGCACCAACAACGCCAACGCCGGCGTCAGCGGGAAATAGTAGCGCGGCATCTTCAGCAACGACGCATACTGTATGACGAACATACACACCACCGCCAGAACCGAAACCCACGCAAAATTGCCCGATTTGAAGAGCTCGCGGCGGCGATTGCCTATCAGCGCTGCCACAAAAGCACCTGCCACGATGAGCGCACCCGGAACGGTGAAAAACTTCAGCAACAAATCGCGCACCATCACGTTGCCGACAATGTTGCGTACGCTCGAGAAGGCGCGCTGCTTGTGCACGCTGTCGTGTAGCAAAAAGTTGAAAAATCCGGGATAAAGTATCAACGCAACGACCACCGACCCGACGGCTGAAACCAGCAGCCACTTGACGAGGTCGCGACGGCGATATTTGGCGCATGCACACATCACAACAACGCCGAAACCGACGATAAAGATTGCGTTGAAGTAGCCCAACGAAATAGCTGCGGCAATGGCAAACGCAAGCGCAACGACAAGCCGACGCACCGCAACGGCTTCGCCTTCACGCAGACGGATGATGAGGTCGACACCAATGAGCATTACTGCAATTATCGCCGTTTCCGCCATCTGATATTCACGAATGAGCAACGTGTTGCGTATCGACATCCAGTTGCCGAAAGCCATTACCAATCCCACAAAGACGAGCAGCGAACGCTTCGGATAAATGCGTCGCAACAGCCTGAGCATCAAGAAAAACGACAGGCTGAAAAACAGCAAATTCAACGCACCGCCGCGCCACGCCAGCGAATGAACGTCGAACGTGTCGAAGCCAATCAAGAACGGGCGCAAAAACATATAATACAGGCTCGCATGCGGCGCATCACCGTTGTTTACCCACAGTTGAGCGATGTCGGCGGCAGCACCTTCGATGCCGCCATGGTCGTCGGCAACGAGCAGATGCTTGAGTTGCTCGCCCGAATAGTCGCCATCGGGGAGCGGCGAGTTGTAGTAAGCGTTGCACGTCGAAATCGACACCGAGAAAATTTCGTCGCTGTGCAGTTGCTTGCGCAAGTCGATATTCACAGCCCTTATGCAAAAAAATGCCACAAAAATCACGCCGACCACAACCATATCAACCGCACGACGATGAGCGGCATAAAAAGCCGACAACCGCTCGCAAAAGCGGTCGTAAGCGTTCGGCGTTCGTTGTTTTTTCTTATGTTTCGGTTTACCCATAGTTCGTTGATTGAGCCTGTAATTAGAAAACGCCCGCGCGGCAACCATTGCCGCCCAAAGCATCGTTTTGCAAAGTTCGCAAATATTTTTATTATACCCAAAAAATTTCGTATCTTCGCAGTAATTGCAAGTCACAAACGAAACCGCATTATAGACCGATGAAAGAGCCGAAGATATCCATCCGATTCTACAACGACCGCGAGGTCCGCGCCGTCTGGGCGGAAGAAAATGCCCGTTGGTATTTCTCTGTCCTTGACGTCATTGGTGCCATCAACGAGCAGGACGACTATGCCAAAACACGCAACTACTGGAAGTATCTGAAGACAAAACTCAAGAAAGAAGGCAACGAGTTGGTTAGCGCCACTAACCAACTGAAATTACGCGCAGCCGACGGAAAGAAATATCTTACCGACACACTCGACGCCGACGGCATCGCGGCACTTGCAAAAGCTATCCCCAATCAAAAAGCAACGGCATTTCTCGATTGGCTCACCTACAGCGACAACACCATCGACGGGCAGAGCAAGAAGAAGGCTTATGCGCTATACGAGAGCAATATGGTCGACACTTTTAGCGAAGGAACGGCAAAGGCTCTGCAGCAGATACACGCGTATATTTTCGGCGGACTGTATGATTTTGCCGGGCAGATACGCACCAAAACAATCTCCAAAGGTGGTTTCACTTTCTGCCTTGCTCAATACCTGCCTCAGCAGTTAGAGCGGATTGAGCGTATGCCGGAAAACACGCTTGATGAGGTGTTTGAAAAATACGTAGAAATGAACGTGGCGCACCCATTCATGGAAGGCAACGGACGCAGCACACGCATATGGCTCGACCTGATGCTCAAAGCGCGTCATCATTGCTGCATCGACTGGAGTAAGATTGGAAAGCACGACTACCTGGAAGCAATGACACAAAGTGTAGCCGATTCTACACACATCAAGCAACTCCTTCACAGTGCCATAACCACAAAAACCGATAGCAGAGAAATATTCCTCAAAGGTATCGACTATTCATACTACTACGAACAAGAAGAGTAGGATTAGAAAATGCCGTTTAGTTAAAAATATTTTCGTCGCACAGAAAGATCATCGCAGTGCGTGCAACGGATTTGTTAAATTGTTAAAATCAGAACAATCAACTACTCCACTTTTCGATGCGTTCCCTTATTATAGATATTGGCAAACGCAAATTTTGTTTTAACAATTCTCGCAATTTAGTCGCGGCATAGGTAGACGAAATGATTCTTTCTTCCACTAAACGGTCGAAAACAAAAATAATCCCTTTTACATCAACACTCGACTCAATGGCTTTCTTTCGGAGTTGCCCATCGCCCGTCAGTAACGTATAATTATGTTTCTTCGCATAATACCACACTGCACAATCCGGGATTGAGACATTACCTCCCGCATTATTGTGTAGTTCCACGACTTCAAGCAATTCTTTTGCATCAAACGATTGAACATAAAGTTTTCCATTATCAATATATTTGCGAATGGCTTTGATTTGGTCGTTATCGGTAATTTCATTTACAATAAAGTCAACGGTGTGCACTTTTATCGACAAATCAAAGAATTGCTCTAACATCCCAACGGAATAGAGGTCAATGAAAATATTTGTATCGTTGACTACAATTTCCATTTTACACTAAACTCAATTGGTTACGCACAACACCCACAGGCACATTCAACAACACACCGGCTTTGGATATTGATATAATTTCACTTGCCAAAGCCCTATACACCAATCTGACAAATCGATTTGTTTGCTCGGTTTTATATCGACTGCGGTCAACTTCTTCTTTGAATTGTTGATTCCGATTCTTCTTTATATGAAAAGTTTTATAGCGACTTTCTGTTATTATGTTTAGTGCCCAAGCCTTATGCATCAAAGCATCAATCGAGATTCCGAATTGAATCTGAATGTCTTGCAGCTCTTGCAACGAAATGTCTTTACGATTCAGCCCGATTCTTTGTATGAACACATCTTTTGAAATTAACATTTCGCTTGCAAAAAGATGACACAACTGCTCAACTCCTCGTTGGTCGATTGAACTATCGAACGTCAGTATCAAATGGCCCAATTCGTGCAAAGCCGTAAAACGCTTACGTTCGCTATTACAATTCCGATTAAGCACAATAAACGGATTTTTGCCATTCACATAACCGCTTAAACCGTCAAAGCTATTCGGAGCATCTATTTCTATAACTTTGATTTGGTTTTCTTCAAGAATCTCAATAAGATTATTGATACCATCCTCGCCCAATTTCCAATCATTCTTTATGCGAGTGACAAACGAGAACACGTCATCTTCGCTTTGTATCAAAACATTTCGACATATCGGCTTAAATTCCGACTTGATGTCATTAAATGATTCTATTTCAAAATAACGTTCCAAATTGTCTTTTACAACCTCTTTAATGGCGAGTTCCTGCTTTTTGCCCAATTTAGATTTCTTGCGAAACTCAACTCTCTCAACAACGACACCAAGAGGTCGAAAAAAATAATCGACACTCAAACCCAATGCGTTTGCGAGGATTATCAGCGACTTGCTATCGGGCATCATCTTTCCGGTTTCGTATTTTGAAATAGACTGCTTACTCAGTGCATTATCCGCTTTCTCGCAAAGAGCATCCATAGATAACCCTTGCATTATCCGAGCTTGCTTTAGTCGTGAAGAAAATAGAGCATTCATAGTGTTATCATAAATTGTTTCGGTTTACAAATTTACATATTTTACCCAATTTGTCAACCACAAAACGACTAAACACGCCGATATTTAAACTTAATTAACAGCAGACAAAAAAATCAGCTTATTTGTCAATAAAAAAATCAAAACAAAAAGGCATCGACTATTCATACTACTACGAACAAGAATAGTAGGAATCGAAAGGGCGGATAAATGGGCGGATAAACAGCTATATTATTCGCATTTTAGAGCTTCAGCGTTGAATATCAGCAGATTAGAAAGGGCGGATAAACGGAAGTAGTCTTACCTCTTACCTATTACCCCTTACCTCTTACCTTTTACCTCTTACCTCGCGAGGGAGACGTTGACCGACAAGCCGTAGTTGCTGTTGGTGGTCGGATACGACGATGAGGAAATCAACGGCTTGTTGATTTGGTGGTCGAAGTACGCCGAGAGGGTTATGCGCTTGCTGAGCACATAGTTGGCGGTAAAGTTGATGGTCATCGACTTCGTACCGCTGGTTGCCTGGCTTGTACCTTCCTGAATTTTACGGATAAGCGCTTGCGTATTTTGAAGCGAGAAGTCGCAATTGAGCGTTAGGTCGTTGCTTACGCCTTGCTGTTTACCCTTGATTTTGAGCACCGAGTTGAAGTTTGCAATCTTATAGCCTGCGCCTACGGTCACGCCACGCTGATTTGCTTCGACGAGTTGTCCGGCGTCGGAGTTAAGCGTAAGTGTGCGGCTGTCGCGATATTCGGCGTTGAGAGTCAAGTTGTTGTTCAGTGTAGCGGCAAGACCGACGAGCGGAGCGAATTTTTCGGTAATCGACACCGACGAAATGTTGTAGGGCGACGAGGGCACGGGTCGCTGCGTCAGTTCGTCGAGAGTAAAGCCGAGGTCGCCGCCAATCGACACCCAGTTGAGGTAGGAGTTGAACGACCCGACGCTGTAAGTACATTGATAAGCGTGCGAGAGTGTCAGGCTCTTGAAAATCTTCTTGAGGTTGCCGATTTTGATAAGGCCGTCGTAGGTCACGCGCCAGTTTGGCAATATCTTCGACAGCGATGGGAACGGCGATAGTGTGACCTTGTTTGGGTCTTTTCCGGTGTAGGCGGCAATGAACGCCGGAATCATCACGTCGCTGCTCGACTGGTTGACCCCACCGACGCCGTCGGTGTAGGGTTGTCCGGCGTAGGCAGAGCCTTCGAGGAATCCCGTCGAGGGATAGACGGAGCCTGCATAGCGTTGCTCGAGGCGTTGTGCTATCTGCGGCAGATAGGATATAAACTTGTTGTAGGTGTCGCTGTTGTAGCCGTCGTCAGCGCTACTACGACCCAGAGCGGTGCGGATAGCGCAGGTGGTCATGTTGAAACTACCTGTGCGCGTGGTCGGCATGCCGTCGTACATAAATTGCACCTGGTTGGTACGGTTGTCGGTATGGTTTGCCGTAAGTTGGATTTTCAATCCGCGAATCGGCTCGAGTTGCAGTTCGAAGGTATACTCTTCGGTGCGCGAGAAGATTGCCGGCGACGTCTGGTTTTGGTCGCACAGCAACCAACCGCGGTCCATAGCTTTTTGCAAATAGCTCTCGTCGGTAAATCCGAAGGCGAAGTCGAGACCCGGCGACATCGGCCCGTAGTTGCGCGACTGTCCGAGCAAGTCGCCCACGTCGGGGATGAATTGCGGAATGTTCGACGTGTGCGTGTTGCGCCACTTAAACGAGGCACTGCGCACCGACATGGCGAAACGCGCTGCGTGGTCGCCGATTTCCTTCCAGATGTTTTTGTCTTCCTTGAGCGATTCGGTGACTACCACCTTGATGTTTTGCTTACCCTTGGTAATAATCTTCAGATTGTTGTCGTCGACGATTTCCGTCTTGATGGGGAACGGCTTTCCGTCGAGGGTCGTGGCCTTGACTTGAAGTTTCTTGGTCTTCAAGTTGTGGCGCACCTCGGTGGCTGTCGAATCGTTGAGTTGGAACGTGCGCTGGAATTTCTTCGGTTTTTTCTGCTTGGTCTGCGTACGCTGCGTGTTGGAGAAACGTTTGTTGACCTCTTTGAGATATTTGCTCTTGTTGTAGAGATTCTCGAAATTAAACTTTCCGTCGACGTTCCACACACCGTTGTTGGCAATCGAGTTACCCACGCTGCTGCCTTCGATTTCGGTGCCGCGGTCCCATTTATAGGTCGAGTTGTACGACACGTTACCGGTCAAGAAATCGAGCACCGGAATTTTGTTGAACGGAGCCTTGTACGACGCCGTAAAGGTTTGGTCGTAGTTCCACGGCGTGCCGAAGCCCTTGATGCTGTTCCACACGGTGTCGCGCCACTCTTTGTAGCGGTCGGGGAACAACTTCTTGTTGACTTGACCCATCGCCTCTTCGATGCGCGCCATTGTGTTCGACGAGAACGACAGCGACAACTGCTTCGTCACGTTCCATTGCAACTGGAATTGACGGTCCCAATAGAAGTTTTTGCTTACCGACACGGGCACTTCGACGCTGATGTCAGCCTCGTTGCGCGACTGCAATTCGTAGTAGTAGCGCGTCATGTTGGTAAGGAAGTTAATCGACGTCGGCAGGTAGTTGAACTCCCAATCTTTGAAGAATTTCAGGTTTTTCGACTTACTCTTAATGCTCGAGAAAGGCTTAAACGGCTTGAAATAGGGAGAGAACACATATTGGAAACTTCCGCGGTAGTCGTTGATGTGCTCATACTCGATTGTCGGCGAAATGTTTTCTTGCTTGTTGAACGAGAAGTTGAGCGTAAAGTTAGCGGGGTCCCACGGCATAGGCGTTTTGCCCTTGACGCCGAAGTTGAAGCCCGACACGCTGAAGCTCTTCACCGTCGATTGGTCGATGGCGTAATTCTTGATGGAGTCGCGTTCCGCCTTGTCGACGGCGTTGTCGAGTGCGTCTTCCAAGAGGATATCTTGGTCGAGCGGATTGTATTTCGGCGACGTTTTCTCTTTGGTCAACGAATAGTAGACCGGGGCTTTAAGTTTAACCTTTTCGGGCAGGAATCGACCGACGTCGACCTGTGTGGCTACGTTGTACTGCTTATAGTCGTCGAGGCGACGATTTGCCAGGCTCTGGTCGACGCCGCCGAATCCGACGGTTTCGATGTGTCCGGCAAAGTTGACGGTAGCGATATCGCTGATGCCGAGGTTTACGTTAGCCTTAGCCGCCCAACCGCCGTCTTCGTCGAAGTCGGTCACCTTGAGTTCGTTGACCCACACCTCGCCGCTGCGTTCGCTTGCCGAATTGTTGCGCACGCCAACCATCACCACGCGGACGTCGCCCAACGACGGATTGCCAATCACGCTGACGCGGTTGCCATCGTGATACGGGTCATAGTCGCTGTAGACCGTCGTATAGCCGACGCCGCTCGACGGGTCTGCCTTTTCGCGGTTGCGTTGCTTCTTGACGTCGGTAAACACGCTGGTGTGGATGTCGAAGAAGTTCTGCTCGGGCCATACGATGTAGCGGTCGTTTTGACTGTTATTGTTGTAGAACACGCCACCCTGAATTGCCGGAGTGAGCTTCACGGGCACTTCGTATTCGTAGTAGTTGTTCTTGATGTCGGTTCCGAGGCGCAAGAACACTGAGAAGTCGCCATCCTTAAGGTCGCCGGCAACGTCGGTGATGAGTCGTTCGGCGTGGGCGAACATCTGCAGACGCTTGTAGATGCGCAAGTCGAGCGACGTATTCTTGTAGACGGCGCGGGCATCGCCGGGCTTGATGTTGGTAACTTTCAGCGAGAGCGATTGCTCGTTGAGTTGCGTGATTTGCGACTGACCGGGGTCGACAATGCGGTTTACGCCCGGCGGAAGCACATAGTTGACCGGCTCGCGTCCGGAGTTTTCCTCTATGTTGACAACCGACATTGCGAGTTGACCCTCGGCGGGCGTTTCGCCGCGAGTATTGAGGTTGTAGTCGTAGGTGCGCCAATCGCCGCGAACGAGTTCCATAGTGGCGAAACGCAAGTGGGTTGTTTCGCGGAATCCGGTGAGGAACATACGAATGAAGCGAATTGTCGAGAAATCGGAAATCGAGCCGACCTTCTTTTCGTATTCTTTGAGAGGTATCTTGAACTGATACCAGGTTGTTGCTTGCTTTTGACCGTTACGGAGGGTTGCAATGTATTCTTGCTTGTCGGTGATATAGTTTTCGCCGACAACCATATCTTTCGGACGCAACGAGATGTGATATTGGTAGTAGCGTTCATACTCGTTGAGCGTGTTGTCTTGGTTGATGTCTTCGACGTCGGGCACCGAGCGCGACGATTGGTAGAGACGGTCGCGGCTATCGTCGTCGCCGAGCGAGTTGCCTTCGGTACCGTTGTAGTGCTTGTAGCGCTCGAGCACTCCGGCTTGCTGTTCGTCGTAGTCGTAGCCGCGGTAGTAGTGATAGTTGTCGCCTGCAGGGTCGTTGAAGGGCGAGAATTGGTCGTCTTCGAGTTCGGCAATTTTTGCGGGCGACAGTTTCAGTCGCAGATTGTCGACGTAGTTCTTGTAGGTCGGGAATTCGAATTCGGCATCGGTATGCAAACCGTTTAGACCGACGTCTTGATATCGACGAGCGCCGGCGGTGTTGTCGAAGGCATAAGCCACCGACGTTTCGGTCGAAACGCGACCCCACACGGTTTCGCGAGTCTTGTTGGTGCTTCCGTCGATGGGATTACCGTTTTCGTAAGCCTTGAAACCGTCTTTTAGGATGTCTTCGCTCACCTCGCCGAGGTTGAAGTAGAGGTCGCCGCCTTCGCTGGTATTGGGCACGTCGACGTCGTCGATAAACGGGTCCATAAGCCAGAACTGGATGTATTCGATGTTCGACGACTCGAAGTTGGTGTTGTCGAGTTTGCGCATAATACCGCCCCAACGGCGCTCGGGATTGAGCAGGTTGAAGTCGGCGTCGATATTCGTATCGTCGAGGTTGTACGGACCGCGTTCGGTTGGGTAGAACGACAGGTTGAGCGTCTGGATTGCCGATGCTTCGCCGTAGTTGAGTTCGCGATTAGGCCAAATTTCTTTGGTAGTCACCTCGCGGATATAGGGGCTCGACATCTGACGGAGGTCGTTCTTGAGATAAGCCGGGCAGAGCGACGAATTTTTCTGCGTAAACATACGGTCGACGTAGTACCAAGCCAAGAGGGCGCGATTTTTGCCGTAGTCAACGTTGTTCGACAGCGCCGCCTCGGGGAAGAGAGCGTCGGCTGACGAATCGTAGGGCGTCGACGCCAGGAACCACGAATAAGGCGAACGGATGTCGATGGTGTTCTGCGAGGTTTCGAAGTCGTCGATAAACGAGCTACCCGAGTTTGTCCCGGTTTTTTGCTTATGGGGGATGAGTTGCGCGAATTCGCCTTGTACGCTGAGTGTCGACGGCGCGGTGGCGTTGACGGTCGGTATCTTGTTGACCAAATTTGTCAGCCACATAAAGTTTTTGTTGTACGACATGTTCATGCCCCATATCGTATTGTTGATAAGTTCGTCGCCGATGCTGACTTTCTCGGTAAGGGGCTTTTCGCTGAAATGCATGAGCGTACCACCGATGTTGAAATCTTTGTTGAAAGCGTAGTTAAGGTCGAGTCCGAGCAACGTTTTTCGCTGCATGCTGTAGAGCGACTGATTTTCGAGCGACACGCTGATGTTCGTCCCCGAATCGATGATGCTTTGGTTGGTGATGGTGACGATACCCATGTTGTAGTCCACGGTATAGTCGCTGTTTTCGGTAAGCGTAACGCCGCCGGCAGTGACAACCACCGACCCGCGAGGCACGTTCATAGCGTTAAGCCTAATCTGCGAGCCCGACGAGGCTTGATATTCGCCCTCGAGGATGAATTTGTTCTTGTCTTGAAATTGCTTTGCGACGGTCTGCGTAGAGTCGTAAAGTTCTTTGTAGACATACTTTTTGGCGTCGTCGGGGTCGGCAATTTTGCTCTCCAGATAGGAGCCGAAAGGCTCGGCAACGGGGAAAATAATTTTGCCTTGCGAGGCAACGACGGTATATCCTTCCAAGAAGTCGTAGAAACCGTCGGGATTGGTCTCGTTGTTGCTGTCGAGGCGGTCGAGGTTCATCACGCGAAGCAACGGCGTACTGCGTATAGGCTCTACGGGCAGATATTGCACGGCTGTGCCGGTTGTGTCGTTAAGATACTTGATGTTGAGCTTGAAATTCTGCTTCTGCACTTGATAAGCGCCCAACGAATAGACGTTTTTCATCATCAGTCGCCAGTTGGCGAACTGCGGCGACACGGTTGCGCCCTTGAGCAACTTCAAGTAGAGCGATTGGCTTGTGTCGGTGACGTCGCTCGAAAATTCGCCGACCTTGTAGTTTTTGCCTTGATAGGTGTATTCGTAAGCCACGCAGAGGATTTCGTCGGCGTTCAGAGCCGATGTGAGCGAGATGTAGCCCAACGAGGCATTGAGTTTGTATTCGCTCGACGACAACAGTCGTGCGCTCTCGATTTTCTCGAAGTCGCGACCGCCCTCGATGCCGACAGCCGACAGAGGCTCGAGCGCCGACGTCACCGAACTGATGTAGCGAGCGTCGGGATAGCCTGTTTTGATTTCGTTGAGCAGGCTATTGCTGTTGTTCGAAGGCACTGCCACCGACGCGTCGGGCGTCCAATGACTGCTCTGCAGCACTCGATTTTCGCCCAAGTCCATAAAGCCGACAATGTTGCGCGACTCGTTGTAGGAGCTGCGCGTATTGGTTATCCACACTTCGATGCGCGTAATGTTGATGCCCGACGACACATACGGCAACTTCGAGGCGAATTCGTCGTAGTGCTCGCGGAAGAAATGCGACAGGAAGAAGTGCCGGTTTTTGTCGTAGTCGTCGGCATTGATGCTGAACGCGGTCTTCTGTGCGCCGCCTTTGGTGTTGACGGTCTGCGATTCGCTGTTCTGCTGCGACACAAGCGCCGTCACGGTCAGTTTGCCGAACTGCAACTTGGTCTTCATACCGAAAAGCGCCGTGCTACCTTTGATGAGCGACGAACCGGTGGTCATCGACACGTTGCCGGCTTCGATGCTCTTGATGATTTCGTCTTCCTTGCCTTCATACTTGAGTTTCAGGTTCTTGGAGTCGAAATCGAAGGTTGCATCGGTATTGTACGTCATGTTGAACTTCAACTTATCGCCCACCGACGCATCGACAGTCGCTTGGATTTTTTGGTCGAAGTCGAAGTAGGTTTTGCGACGTGCGCTTGCCGGAAGCGCCGGGTTGTCGGTTTTGTTCGACTTCACACCCATCTGCACTTGCACGCTACCTTGCGTTTTGAGTTGCACTCCGCCCGGTCCGAACACCTTTTCCAACGGTCCGAGCGAGAACTTCATATCGAAGATGTTGAACTTGTCTTTGCCCTTATTTTCGTAGAGTTCGGAATTCTTCTTGCGATAGTATTCCATCATCGACTCGCGAATTTCTTTGCTGTTGTATTCGTCAGCCGAGAGGATGAAGGGCGTAACGATTTCGCGGTCGCCGATTCGAGTGCGCACGACGTAGCAACCCGTTGTGGGGTCGTATTCCGCCTCCGATTTGACGTTCGACGGGTCGCGAAGGTCGATGGGATTACGTTCGTTAGAGAGCACCTCGTCGTAGGACGTCGGCACGGTGTTTTTCACCTTATAGTGCAAGCGCGACGAGTCGGCGGGTTGCGGCGTCTGAGTCGACAACGGCGGCGGTGGCGTCATTTCCGACTTCTTGTACTGCGGAAACACCATAACCGAGCTCGCCAAGCATAACAGCACGGCGAGAACTCCCGTTTTACGATATCTCTTTTTGAACGACGCCATGAAGCAACTACAAAATTTTAAGCGCCATCTTGATTATTTCTTCCACCTTCAGGGTTGGTTGCTCCCTAAGCAACTTACCGACAGCCTTTTGCACGGCGGCACGCGTAAATCCCAACATAATGAGAGCGGCAACCGCTTCTTCGTAGGTTTCGCCGGAGCCCTGCTCGGCAACCGCAGCGGCACCGCCGACGCCGGCAACCTTGTCTTTGAGGTCGACAATGATGCGCTGCGCCGTTTTGGCTCCGATGCCTTTTACCGATTTGAGCATACCGGAATTGCCCGAAGCAATTACCGACATAAGGTCGTCGACCGTCAGCGACGATAGTATCATTCGCGCCGTGTTCGGTCCAACGCCCGACACACTGATTAGCAACTCGAACATTTCGCGTTCCTGCTTGTCGCGAAAGCCGTAGAGGGTATAAGCATCTTCGCGAATAGCCTCATAGATAAAGACTTTCGCCTCGCGAAGATTCTGAATAGCGGTATATGTATTGAGGGAAATATTCACATAATACCCCACTCCACCGCAGTCGATAACGGCATACGTCGGGGCTATTTCTGCAATTTCTCCTCGTAGATAGTCGTACATAAGTTATAGTATATTGCAATTCCTAACAATACTATAACGATACGACCGTGGTTTTATTGCCATCGGCAGCAAAAAAGTTGCCGCCGACGGAACGCGCTCTAACCTGCATTATTCATACTGTTCCGTCACGAAAGGGCTAAATGGCGGCGCATTAGCGTGAGCACAGCGATGACGATGCAGAATGTAGAAAATCCTACCTTTAAAGAGGAAGAGCGAGCATTGCGCTAAGGCGTTGTCAGTTAGTCCTTGCAGTAGGAATGGTATGAATAATGCAGGTTAAGGTCGATTGGCTGTCGGACTTTCGCCGAAATAATCTTTGTAGCACTTCGCGAAATACGACGGCGACGAGAATCCCACGTCGTAAGCCACCTCGGCAACAGTCTTGTCGAGCGCCGACAGCATCGAATGCGCCTTCTTCAGTCGCGTGATGCGTATCAACTCGTTGGGCGAATAGTTGGTCAGCGACTTCATCTTTCGATAGAGTTGGACGCGGCTCATACCCAGTTCGCGACCGATATCCTCGACATTCAAGTCGGAATTGCTGATTTGACGCTCCACGCAAGCCTTAAAACGAGAAACGAAGTCTTTATCCATACTGCAAATGTCCTCCTTGACGAGCATATTCGAGTCGCCGAAATACTCCTTCAAGCGCGTGCGTTGCGCTATGAGATTTGCGATTCGGCTGCACAGCAACGCCTTGCTGAACGGCTTTGAGATGTAAGAATCGGCACCGCCTGCATAGCCTTTGATGCGCTGCTCGTCGAGCGAACATGCCGTGAGCAGAATCACCGGGATATGGCAGGTTTGCAGTTCCGATTTGAGTTTTGCGCAGCATTCGTAGCCATCCATGCCGGGCATCATAACGTCGCAGGCAATCACGTCGGGCACATATTTCATTGCCTTTTTGATACCCGATTCGCCGTCGGGGGCTTCGATGACGGTATACTCGTCTTGCAGAATGGTTCGCACATAAGTTCGGATGTCGTCATTGTCGTCGATGATGAGCACCGTGGCTTTTTCGGAATCGATAGCCATATCTTCGGTTTGCTCGGGCACGTCCAATACAGCAGATTGACGCATTGCCTCGCTCATCGCCGAGTCGGCGGCAGGCTCTTCGACAGGCTCTATGAGCGGCAGCTCGACAATGAAGCGCGTTCCCGCCTCATCGCTTTCGACGTGTACGTTACCCTCATGCATATCCACGAAGGCTTTAACCAAAGCAAGTCCGATGCCCGAACCGGAGTGATTCAAGTTGGCAGTGTAAAAGCGATTGAAAATTTTATCGATATATTCGCTCGGAATCAGGCTGCCCGTATTGGCTACCGTCAGGCGCACCGTAGCGCCGTCGTTTGCCTCAAGCCGTTCGAGGCGAACCGAAACTTTGCCATTCTCCGGCGTATACTTGAAGGCGTTCGACAGCAGATTGAAGAAAATGCTTTCGAGTTTTGAGCGGTCGACCGACGCAACGAAATTGGCATCTTCGTCGGCATTGAAACTATAGTGATGATGTTTTTTGATAGCAACCGGCATAAACGGCTCCGCCCATTCGCGGAAGCACTCACGGAGGTCGAGCGCCTCGCGCTTCATCTCCATCTTGCCGTTTTCGAACTTGCGGAAGTCAAGTATTTGGTTGACCAAGCGCAACAGCAATCCGGTGTTTTTCTTGACGATTTGCAAAAGTTTTCGGTCGGCGTCGGCAACGGTCGGCGAGGCAAGGAGTTGGTCGACCGGGTCGGCTATGAGCGTCAACGGCGTGCGAAAATCGTGCGAGATGTTGGTAAAGAACACCAACTTCGCCTGTGTAGCCTCTTCGAGTTGCTTCGACAGCTGAACCATTTGCTCATACTGCGACTTTAGTTTCTCGCTTTGCTCTGCCAACTTGGCGTTCATCAAACTCTTGCTGCGCAACGACTTGACAGTGACAACGAGCAACACGGCACAGAGCACGAGAATCACCAAAATGCAGAAAAGCACCACCTTCTGCGTATAGTAGCGCGACACGTAGCTGATAATCTTTCCGCTAAGCGTCTCGATTTTCTGGTCGAGTTCGGAAATTTGCGCCGACTGCAGAAGGAGGTTTTCGACGTTGAGCGAATCGACAGCCATTGTGCTGAGCACCGTCACTTTCGGATACGGGCGATGCTCCAGGATGTTCATCGCCGTCTGCAGCACCTTGTCGCCGCCTGTAGGATAAGAGAACGAAGCGGTGAAGAAACCGTTATGCACAGCCTCGATACCCAATCCCTTTCCGGCAATGGCATCGACGCCGATAAACTTTATCTCTTTTTCGCAATGATGTCGACGAGCCGCCTCGTAGGCGCCGTAAGCCATCATATCGTTGTGGGCGAAACATACGTCAATCTCCGTTCCTGTTTTCAGCAGCGAATCCATCTTCTCGTATGCCACGTCGCGAAGCCATTCGGCGTCGATTGACGCCACTAATTCGATGTTGGAATGATGCGCAAACGAGCTGATAAATCCTTCGTGGCGCTCCTCCGCCGGCGACGAATTGGTCAGCCCCTTCAACTCCACGACCTTCAAATTGTCGGCTCTAAACGAGCTTATGTAATTGCCGACCGATTTACCGATTTGGAAATTGTCGGCACCGATAAATGCATTATATTTACTCGAATTGAGTTTGCGGTCGACGACCACCACCGGAATGCCGCGGTCGTAAGCAGTTTCGACAATCGGCGCGATGGCGTCGGTCTCGTTAGGTGCCACAACGAGCAAGTCGACACCTTGGTTGATGAAATACTTTATATCTTCTATTTGTTTTTCATTGTTGTCGTTTGCCGAACGAAATTCCACGTCGACATTACCGTACATAAACGTTTCGCGAAGAATTTCGCCATTCATCTGCCGACGCCAAGCATCGTCGCTACATTGGCTGACGCCGATACGAAACTCCTTGTCGGAGCCGGAACAGCTGGCTACGATAACCGCTGCAAGAAGCATTAGGGCGGCATAAATCTGTCTTTTCATAAATAGGTTTTTGTATTTAAGGTAGGTCTCATTAGTAAAAAGGCAAAAGAGACGGACGCCGCAGAGCGAACGCCCGTCTCCAAAGATTAGGCTTATAAGAGTTTTTCTTTCATATGAGCCGGCATAGTGGGCATAGCGCCTGCGTGGCGGCACACTTCAGCAGCCACCTCGACTGCCAATCGATGCGCCGTAACGACGTCTTTTCCGGCAAGATAAGCCGAGCAGAATGTTGCCGTGAACGAGTCGCCCGCACCGACGGCGTCGACAACGTCGACACGCGGCGTCATTTCCTTATTGAAGCAATCGGCGGTTATGGCATAACTGCAAGTGCTTCCGCAAGTAACGATAACGAGCTCCAAGTTGTAGCGCTTCATCAGTTCCAGGGCGATATGACGCACCGACTCTTCGTCGTTGATGTCCACCTCGCCGAGGTCGAGCATTCGGCAAACGACTACGATTTCATCTTCGTTGATTTTCAATGCATTGCTACGATGCAACGACTCTTCAATAATTTCGCGATTATAATAATTTTGACGCAAGTTGATGTCGTAGACCTTCAAAGTGCCTTCGCTGCGCATCGAATCCAAGAAGCGATAAATCGTTGCGCGGCTCACCGGACTGCGTTGTGCCAACGAACCGAAACATACGGCATCGGCGCGCTCGGCAAGGCTCTTCATTTCGTCGGTAAACGGGATGTTGTCCCAAGCCGAACCTTCGCAAATATCGTAGATTGGTTCTGTCGGCGACTTATAGGTTACGTTAACTTCTCCTGTGGGAAAATCGACGCGCGACAGCATCAAGTTGAGACCTTTTGCCTCCAACTGACGGACCACTTCGTCGCCCCAATTATCCTCACCGATTGCACTGACAACATAGCTTTCGTGACCCATTTGCGAAGCGTGGTAGGCAAAATTCGCGGGAGCGCCGCCGATTTTGCGTTCTTCAGGCATTACATCCCAAAGCGCTTCACCGAGTCCTACAATGATTTTTCTTTCCATAATGGTATTGAAATAATTTTAACGATTTACTTTTTTACTTTTGTTCCAAAGAATGTCAAATAGACAACGCCGACTAACATTACTGCCACAGCGCCTATTTGCGAGCCCAATGAGTCGGACGCATAGCCCATTACCAACGGGAAAATTGTTCCTCCGAACAATCCCATAATCATTAAGCCCGATACGGCATTCTTCTGCTCCGGCAAACGCAACATCGCTTGCGACACGATAATCGGGAAGATGTTCGAGTTGCCGAAACCGATGAGCGCTACGCAAATATATATCAATTCTACAGAATCTGCAAATAAAAGACCGCCCATTCCTAAAATCATGCACACCGTGCTGATGACGAAAAACAATTTCGCCGACACTTTCGACAGGATGAACGAACCGCTGAAGCAGCCAATCGTACGGAACAAGAAGTAAACACTCGTAGCGAATCCCGCTTCGGCAAGCGAAAAGTGGGCGCGCTCCATCAGCACCTTTGGCGCCGTTACGTTAGTACCCACGTCAATACCTACGTGGCACATAATGCCTAAGAACGAAAGCAACACGAGTTTGTCGCCCAACAGGCGGAAGCATTGTCCGAACGAGGTGGTCTCGCTGCTGCTTTCTTCGATATGAGTTGCGCCCAAAGCAATCACGGCGATTACCGACACTGCCATAAAGATGGGGAACAACATTTGCCAATCGTGGAAGCGCACTGCAGCCCATCCGGCGATTATCGGCGCAATAAACGAGGCTATTGCTTTGACAAACTGTCCGAAAGTCATCGTGCTTGCCAAATGCTTGCCGCTTACCAAGTTCGACACCAAGGGATTGATTGACGTTTGCATGATTGCGTTACCGATGCCCAACAGCGAGAACGACACAATCATCCACACCATGTTGTAGGGACAAACGATGGGCAAAAGCAGCGACACCGTTGTTATCACCAACGACACGAGCACCGTATTGCGGCGGCCGATGCGATTCATCAGCACGCCCGACGGCACCGAGAATATCAAGAACCAAAAGAACACCATCGACGGCAACATATTGGCTACCGTATCGGTCAGTTCGAGGTCGAGTTTTACGTAATTGGTCGCTATACCTACCAGGTCGACAAAGCCCATGGCAAAAAACGCCAACAAGACCGGTATTAGTTTGGTATAGTTGAATTTCTTTTCTTCCATCTTCTATAATGTTATTTTGTAAACCTTTAAATTGTTGATTTTTGCCTTTTTGGCATTAGCCCGAACTGTAATTTTATCATAGGGGACAGTCGGAAACACAAGATTAGTTTGAACAAACCGACCACCGTCGCCAAACGCTTCTATGCTCGAGCGGTCGACATAGAGAGTCAAATGCATCGTCGACGAAGTGCTTGCAACGTCGCAAGTCGTTGTCGATGCAAAATCGCCATTGAAGTCGGTCAAACCGCTTTTTGTGCGATCGAAAGCAAAAGTTTTGCCATTGTAAGTCATGTCGACTTTCTCGCCTTTCGAATTGGCAAGCGTCACCACAACATCGCCGTGTTCCGGATTTGCTACGTCCATCTCAATTGCGTAAATGCCGTTAAGACCAGCCGGCAAAGCAAAGCTGCGCGGAGTTGTCTTGAGCGAAATCTTCGACTGCGCCAAAACGACTTTGCGACAAGCCTCGATTTCACGCACAGGAGTCGACTTTATGAAAATGTCGCCGTTGTAAGCATACAGACTCAAGTCGCGCGGCAGGCTGTATGCGCTGCGGAAAGCGCGAGTAGGCACAACAGGTGCGTACTGCCAGTTGCTCATCCAGGCGATGGCAACGCGACGACCTTCGGGAGCATTGCTCCACGAAACGGTAGCATAATGGTCGCGACCCCAATCCATCCACTTGGTAGCACAAGGTGTGTCGACAACGAAGCGATGGCCGTCGAACGAGCCGATGAAATACTGCGTAGCCGAACCGCCGCCGGGGCCGCCGGGGTTGATGTTACAGAGCAGCACCCAACGTTTTTGGTCGGTACCTTCAACGGGGAGTTCGAACAAGTCGGGGCACTCCCAAACGCCATCGTGGCACCCTACCTCCAAGCCGAATGCGCTCTCGTAGGTCCACGACTTAAGGTCGGCTGACGTGTAGAACTGCATCTGTTGTCCTGCCGCAAGCACCATCACCCAACGATGCGTAGGCTCATGCCAAATCACCTTCGGGTCGCGGAAGTCCGGAACATTAGATGTCACAACCGGGTTGCCGGCATATTTCGTAAACGTCATACCGCCATCTGTGCTATATGCCATGCTCTGCATCTGGCGCTCGCTTGCCGACGTGTAGAACGAAACTATCGTGCCGGCGCCCAGACCCGACGTATTGTCGGTGTCGACCACCGACGAGCCGCTGAAAATCATACCCAAAGCGTCCGGCGTAATTGCCACCGGTTCATGCTTCCAATGCACTAAATCGCGGCTCGTTGCATGGCCCCAACTCAGATTGCCCCACACTGACGCATAGGGATTGTACTGATAGTACAGATGGTAGACGCCGTCCTTGTAGAACATACCGTTCGGGTCGTTCATCCATCCGTGCTCAGGAGCAAAATGATAAGCCGGGCGATGCGGCTCGTTGTCGAAACTGTACGAATCTGCCATACGAACTTGTTTTGCCCATACGGCACTTTCTCCGGTTTTGTGCAACGACTCACCTTCGCCGTTAGTTGGCGTATGCACGTAGAGAGCATCTCCCGCTGCGACTGCATACGGCACATAATAATCAACCTTATCTTTGGCAAGACGCACGAAAATTGTCTCTTTAATCTTGTTATCATTATAGACAACAACACGCGATTCGTCACACGACTCCTGCACCGGGAGCATCATATAGCGCTCGCCGGTTTGGGGTGTCAGTATCGAATGTCCTTGTCCGAGATAACGCATTCCCACACCGTTATCGGCAGATGCGCCTACGGCTGCAACTGCTGCCATTGTAAATAAAAATGTTCTTATAAGCCTTTTCATATTTTTAGATTTTTAAAGTATCAAATTATTCAAATCGAGTTATTTACCTAACCACCACTTTGGTACTTTTACGTCCTTGCCTACTCGCCAACACAGCCACATAGAAGCCTTTTTGGCAGTCAAGGTCGATACTGCCGTCGATGGTTGGCAACGGCTGCTCCATAACCTTAACGCCCGACATCGTGTAGAGCGAGACTACCGAGCCTGCCGGACAGCCTTTGTAGACAAGCTGCGAGCCGCGCGTAAAAACTTGTTGTCCGGCTAAAGCGTCGTCGGCTGTCGGCATCGAAACGCCGCCAAGGTTCTCGTCGAGAATCCACGCATTGAGGCTCTTTACCTTCGTTGTGCCTGTCGAGAATGCCTCAACGCCTTTGGCATTGGCATTGGTCGGGAAGATTCTCACCGAAGCCGCCCACTTGTCGTTTACGAAGATATCGACTATCGAATGGTCGACAAAAGCATGAATCTTCACCACTTCGCCGCGCGAGAAGATTTGCGGCACAGTGCTCGAATAGCATGCATTGTAGACGCCGCCGTCATTCACCAATCGGCTTACGTTGACGAAGTCGAAGGTCAACGTGTTGTCGGACGTGCTGAAGGAAAGTTTTGCCTTTTTATCGTCGTTGCAGAACAAGTTGAAGCCGAATTCAGAGCCGTCGCCGACAACGAATTCGCCGACAACTTCCACCTGACGTCCCGAAACGGGGTCGAGCGACATCGTGCCGTCGAGGTTGAAGTCCGACTTGCTGAACGACACAGCGCTACGCATATCTTTAAGTCCTTCGTAAGGCTTTTGCGCCAGCGTACCGTCGTCGGCAAGCGTCCACTCGCGAGGCAGGCTATAGTTGTGCGCCCAGCCGAGGTTGTAGTTGTCGCTGCCGGGAAGTTTGTCGGGCACGATACCCATAGCAACGACCTTGCCGTCGTGGATGGCTACCGAAGGCGAAAGCAAGCCGTAGCCGTCGCGGCTGAAGCCGTCGAGTTCAACCTTGCCGGGCATACCGCTATACTGTGCGTCGGGCGCAAACGTGCCGTCGTCGTTGATAGTTCCTACCCAATAGAGCGTCTCGACACCTACTCCGGAGCCCAGGGGCGTGCACGTAAAGAGCCACTTGCCGTTGCCCATCGGGGTGATGTTAGGCATTTCCCAGAACGTACCTTCCTGATTGGCATTGTTGGCCTTGAAGAAGAGCGAGCCGTCGTTGCTCCAAGCTTTCGTTCCGGTATTGTAGCGATGAAGGGTGGCAACACCTAATCCGTTTTGGCTGCTGCCCACAATCATATAATACTTCGAATTGTTGGTAAACAGGAAGCAATCGCGGAAGTCGTCGGTCAAGCCGCTCGGGCGACCGTCTATCACCGGGTTGCGGTCACTTTTGGTCCATTCGATAAGCCCGTCGTCGTTAGGCATTGCTTGACAGATGCGAGCGCAACCGTTGTCGACTGCCGTATAGAAGATGTTCGGCTTGCCGTTGGTCAAGAAGTCGTCGGTGAATGTGCAACCCGACCAGCAGCCCTTAATGTCGTACCATTCCGCCGGGTCGATAGCGATTTTCTCCTCTTTCCACTTACACATGTTGTCGCTCGAGATGTGACCCCAGTGCAGACGCGCCATATACGGTCCGTTGGCATTCTTTTGGAAGAAGATGTGCCATTTGCCGCCGTAGTACACCAGCCCGTGAGGCTCGTTAGTCCAGCATGCGCCGGGCATGCCGTGGAATGTCGGACGAAGCAGATGTCCGGCGAAGCGAGATGCCGGAATCGACAAATCTACATCGTGTTCAGGCGTTTGCGCCGTGATTTGTTCCGCCGAAGCGGCAACATTCTCGATTTTTACTTCGTCGACAATGCCGTTGAACGTATTTATCAAGAAGCGGTCGCAGAACAGGTCAGCCTGCTGCTTGCCGATGATGAAATCGGCAGTGCCTATCGACAGCGTCGACAGCGCCTTACCCGATGCTACCTGAACGCCGTTGAGGTAGAGATAAGCCTTCTTCGCCACACCGTCGACTACCGCAACCAAATTGTTCCATGCATATTTAGGCAACTTTGCAGGAGCATCGACAGCA
>JBJEDP010000070.1:0-8415 GCA_051872175.1 Candidatus Limisoma sp. | reverse complement strand
TTGAACGATTATTTTTGCCATCAGATTCTGAAGCGTTTGATTTTCAAATGCAAAGATACAATTTATTTGTGAACAGATGTTGTAAATACGACGTTTTTATAGCGATCGGCTCTACATTATGTTTTTGATATGTCCTGTCGCCGACTTTTTGCGTCCCGCGCCGACGTTTTCTGACGTTTTCCGCTTTTTTAGCAGCAAATTTTCAAAAAATTTTGTAATTTTGCGGTCAGTCTTATTGCTGACGCACCGCGCACCGGACTATGTCCGACGTTCGCTATAAGCAGACTCGCGAATATACAAAATATCGAAAATATTTTGTATATTTGCACTTTATAGAAAAACTAATTAAAACATAATAGTATGTCAGTAAACGAAGCAGTAAATCCCGCGCCCGAGAAAGAGGGCGGCTTGAATTTCGTAGAGCAAGCAGTGGCAGACGACCTCCGTGCCGGAAAGAACGGCGGACGACTCAGCACTCGTTTCCCACCCGAACCTAACGGATATCTTCACATTGGCCACGCGAAGGCTATTTGCATGGACTTCGGCGTCGCTGAAAAGTTTGGCGGCACTTGCAATCTCCGCTTTGACGACACTAACCCTGTCAAAGAAGATACCGAATACGTTGACTCTATTCGCGAAGACATAAAATGGCTCGGCTATGATTGGGGCGACCGCGAATACTATGCTTCCGACTACTTCCCACAACTTTTCGACTTGGCTGTTCGCCTTATCAAAGAGGGCAAAGCCTACGTCGACGAGCAAACTTCCGAACAAATCGCAGAGCAAAAGGGTACGCCGACGCAAGCCGGCACTAACAGCCCTTATCGCGACCGTCCGATTGAGGAAAACCTCGACCTCTTTATGCGTATGAATGCCGGAGAGTTCGACGAGGGCTCAATGGTGTTGCGCGCTAAAATCGATATGGCGTCGCCGAATATGCACTTCCGCGACCCGATTATGTATCGCATCATCAAGCATCCGCACCATCGCACCGGCGACAAGTGGAAGGTCTACCCGATGTACGACTTCGCTCATGGTCAGTCGGACTATTTCGAAGGTGTAACTCACTCGATTTGTACCCTCGAGTTTGTGCCTCACCGTCCGCTTTACGACTACTTCGTCGACTATCTTGCCGACGAATCGTATCGCCCGCGTCAGATTGAATTCAACCGACTCAACTTGACCTACACCGTGTTGAGCAAGCGCAAACTTCTCCAACTCGTCAAAGAAGGTCTTGTCGACGGTTGGGACGACCCGCGTATGCCGACCGTCAGCGGTCTGCGCCGTCGCGGTTTTACGCCCGATTCCATCAAATCGTTCCTCACGCGCATCGGCTATACGAAGTTTGAGGCTGTCAACGACATTTCGCTCCTCGAATTCAGCATCCGCGAAGACCTTAACAAAAAGGCAACGCGCGTGTGCGCCGTTCTCGACCCGGTGAAAGTCGTTATCACAAACTATCCCGAAGATGCTGTCGAAGACGTCGATATGGAAAACAATCCGGAAGACCCGAACGGTGGTACGCACAAGATGCCGTTCTGCCGCGAAATCTATATCGAGCGCGACGACTTTATGGAGAATCCGCCCAAGAAATATTTCCGCCTTTCGCCCGACAAAGAAGTTCGTCTCAAAGGCGCTTACATCATCAAATGTACAGGCTGCAAGAAGGACGAAAACGGTAACGTCGTTGAAATCTATTGCGAATACGACCCCGAAACCAAGAGCGGGATGCCGGGAAGTATGCGCAAGGTCAAAGGTACGCTCCACTGGGTGTCGGCTCGCCACTGCGTCGACGCCGAAGCGCGCCTCTACGACCGCCTCTTCAACGTCGAAAATGCCGGCGAAGAGAAAGAGCGCGATTTCCACGAAATGCTCAATCCGGAGTCAATAAAGGTGGTAAAGAACATCAAAATCGAGCCGTTCTTGGCAGAAAACGCTACGCCAGGCGCTCACTTCCAGTTCCAACGCATCGGCTATTTCACGCCCGACAGCAAGGATTCCAAGCCCGACAGCCTCGTGTTCAACCGCACTATCACGCTCAAAGACAGTTGGCAAAAGATTAACAAATAAAGAATCCTATCAATACGAAAGGCAGCGACCCGCGAGGTTGCTGCCTTTTTGTTTTTTCGTCTTCTACGACCGGTACTAATACTTGCGCTTGGGATTGCGCGGAAACCAGCCTTTTTCCACTCTTTTCTTCTGCTCAAACACTTCGCCGATGCCCCAAAACGACGAAAAACCGGCAACGCCGAGAATTGTCGACCAAAAGATGTTGCTTACCAGCGCGGCTGCCACGCAACACACTATGCCGACTACCAAAAACGCCCACCATATCTTTACACCGAAATAGTATTCGCCTTTGATTACAAACGGGTGGAAAATGCCGATTACCAAAAACGTGCACAGTCCGATTGCCAACCCGAGCAGGTTGTGTTGGTTGAGAAATTCTATCATATTTCCAAGTATGGGTTAATAAATCCTACGTAAAGCATCTGCGCAAGCAGGTAGAGCACAACGATGTTGTAGAGGTAACGATTGTTAAACTTTATCGACCTCTGGTTGCGCCACAGGTGGTAGAGGCACACGACGATGGCTACGATGATGGCTACGTTGCCGACGCCCCAGGTTTGTATTCTTGCAAATTCGAAACTGAAATAGTCGGCTCTCACGCCCAAAATCGTTGCGGCGTAGATGCACAAAATTACCGTTATCACGGCAGAAAACACAAGCCCGGTAACTCGCCACGTCACCGTATGGTTGTGGATTTGCGACAGCAGAAAACTGCTTATTGTCGGCATGTTGAAGTAGACTGCCATCAGCAACATGATGACCGACAGACGGTTGAAAGCCACCAGCGACGGCATCGCTATGATGAAAATCACAACGCCGAATTGCTTGAACAGCGACAGCGTCGAAAATTTGTCTTTTATCCACGACGGGTTGGCGGCAATCCAGAAGATGGCGATGCCTATGGGAATCGACCACGGGAAGATGGAAAGGAATATCTGTCCGAAAAGGTTGCCGAGGGTGTTGAAGTCGGCAATTGATGCGGTAATCTGCTCGAATCCGAGCACGTTGTGTGCCGACGGTTGGTCGTTGGTCACAAAGATTAGCGTGGCGTAGGCGAGTGCGATTGCCGCGCACGGAATCAGCGCAAATTTCAAAAATTCCGCAACTTTGCGTTGTCCGCGCAGGAGCATAAACGCAATGCCCGCAACAAGCACGATAATCGGCGCAAAGAGACCCATAAAGATTGCCGAACATGCCGTTGTGGCTATGGCAAGATACGCTTTTGTCGGGGTGGGCAGCTTTATCCAGTGGTAGATTGCCGACAGCGAGAAGATGAACGACAGTGCGGTCACGGTCACCGGGTTGGCGTGGAATGCCAGCGACGTCACGGCGTAGCACGACAAGAACAGAAGCGACGCCAGAAACGCTTTGCTCATCTTTTCGTTCGAGCCGCGGAATTGGTACATGCCAATCGAAAGAAGCGCCATCGTGACCGCCGACGGAAGCCTTACGCAGATGGCATCCGACACGTCCAGGTTGTTGAGCGCTATCGACACCAGGTAGGCGTAAAAGTTGCGCGGAAAGTCGATGCCGTTGCCGTCGAACACGTTCGAAATGCCCGACGTCATAAACCGGCGAGCCAACTCAAGAAGCGAAATCTCATCGGTACGTAGCGGCTTCTCGCCCAAAAACGGGAAGATTATCACCGCTGCCGCGAAGATAATGATTGCCAGGAGTGAGTATTCCGCCTTTACTTTCATCTTACTTTTGTTTGAAAGTTACGAAACGGTTGTAGCAGTAGTTTGCGAGCGTGTAGACAACCATGCTGATGCACATTGCCACGTTTTCGCCGGTCTTTTTCATCGGCAGCCACGACAGTTGCAGGTTGGCAATGTCGGTGTAGTGGAGCAGGTAGTAGAAGAGTGCAAACTGCAGGGCGAAGCATATGCCGAAGCCCACGGCAAAGAGCAACGCTTCGCGGCGCCAGTCGTTTTTGGTCTTAAACACCCAGTTGCGGTTCCACACGAAACTGTTAATCAAGCCGAGAATGTAGCCCACGACGTTTGCCACGTTTTCCGACACTCCGGCTACGGTGTTTATAAGGTAGAAAGCAACGAGGGTTATCAGCGTATTGCTGACACCGATGATGCCGTATTTTGCTAATTGGATTAGAGTCTGTATTGTTCCGTTCATATTCAATCGTTATTTCTTAGCACCGGGATTGCCCAGTTGTATTTCACGGCGAGGAGCCGAATTATTATCACGGTGAATGCGCACGAGAGTTGTTGCAGCAGCGGGTCGGCGTTGCAGACAATCATCAGCCAATAGACAATCCCTCCGGCGATGCATGCCGTGCCGTAGATGTCTTTGCGAAAAATCAGCGGCACGTCGTTGAGCAGAATGTCGCGCACAACGCCGCCGAAAGCGCCTGTCAGCGTGCCCATTATGATGGCTACCCACATCGGGTATTCGAATGTCAGCGTTTTTTGTATTCCGATGACGACAAACAAGGCGAGTCCGATGGTGTCGAAGATGAGTATCGTGCTCTTCATTCGCTCGAGTTGCCGACGGAACAAGATGACGTAAAGCAACGAGAGTCCCGTTACGGTCAGATACCATCCGTTGACCATCCAAAAGGGCGTTGTGTCGAGCAGAATGTCGCGGAGCGTTCCGCCGCCGATGGCTGTCATCAGCCCGACGATGTAGGCTCCGAACCAGTCGAATTTCTTTGCCGCGGCAAGTTTTATGCCGCTGATGGCGAAGGCTATCGTTCCGATTATTTCCAGTATGAGCGAGATTGTTGCTTCCATCGTGTTGCTACTTTTTGTTGAAGTGTTTGCAGTAGGGAGCGATGCCGCATTGCGAGCACTTCGGGTTGCGCGCCGTGCAAACGTACCGTCCGTGCAATATCAGCCAGTGATGCGCCTTTGGTAGCAGGTCGGCGGGGATGTTGGCAACGAGTTTTTTCTCGGTCTCGAACGGCGTTTTCGAATTGTTTGTCAGCCCGATACGGTTAGCCACGCGGAAGACGTGCGTGTCGACAGCCATTGCCGGCTTGTTGTAGACCACGGCGAGCATTACGTTTGCCGTTTTGCGCCCCACGCCGGGAATTTTTACCAATTCGTCGAGTGTGTCGGGCACTTCGCCGCCGTATTTGTCGACGAGCATTCGTGCTGCGCCGATGAGCGATTTGGCTTTGTTGTTGGGAAAGGTTACGCTTTTGATGTATTCGAAAATCGTTTCCGGATTCGACTCTGCCATCACTTCCGCTGTGGGGAAGTCGGCAAAGAGTGGGGGCGTAACTATGTTGACACGCTTGTCTGTGCATTGCGCCGACAAGATGACGGCTACGAGCAGGTGAAAAGGTGTGTCGTAGTTGAGCTCGGTCTCTGCTTTTGGCATATTGACCGAAAACCAATCGATGATGTGGCTGTACCGTTCTTTCTCTCTCATATTCAACTTGTTATGTCGATGGCGAATAGTTTGCCGACATCGCCGTAAGTATGCCCCCAAACAGTGCCGGTGCATCGCTTGGGGGCTTGGCGTTTGTATCTTAATGTGCTGAAGTAAACTCGTCGAGGAAGCGTACGTCATTTTCGGAGAACATACGCAAGTCTTTTACGCGATATTTCAGGTTGGTGATTCGCTCAACGCCCATACCAAGAGCGAAGCCGCTGTACACCTTGCTGTCGATTCCGCAGGCTTCCAATACGTTCGGGTCGACCATACCGCAGCCGAGGATTTCTACCCATCCGGTGTGCTTGCAGAATCCGCAGCCTTTACCGCCGCAAAGGTGGCAGGAAATGTCCATTTCAGCCGATGGCTCGGTGAAGGGGAAGTACGACGGGCGCAGGCGAATTTGCGTATCGGCGCCGAACATCTCGCGCGCAAAGTATAGCAACGTCTGCTTCAGGTCGGCAAACGATACGTTTTTGTCGATGTAGAGCGCTTCGATTTGGTGGAAGAAGCAGTGAGCGCGTGCCGAGATTGCCTCGTTGCGGTATACGCGTCCCGGGCAGATGATGCGAATCGGCGGCTCTGTGGTGGTCATTACGCGCGATTGCACCGACGATGTGTGCGTGCGAAGCAGCACGTCGGGACTGCGTTGGATGAAGAACGTGTCTTGCATGTCGCGTGCCGGGTGGTCGGCGGCAAAGTTAAGCGCCGAGAACACGTGCCAGTCGTCTTCGATTTCCGGACCTTCGGCAATCGAAAATCCCAAGCGCGAGAATATCGAAATGATTTCGTTGCGAATGAGCGAAATCGGGTGACGCGTGCCCAATTCTATCGGCGACGACGTGCGGCTCAAGTCGATAGCCGTTTCGTCGCTGTCGCCGCATTCTACGGCTTCGCGAAGGCTGTTTATCTTCTCTGTAGCAAGGTTTTTCAACTCGTTGAGCTTCTGCCCGATTTCTCGCTTTTGCTCGTTGGGGACGTTGCGAAAATCGTTGAACAGGGCAGACACTTCGCCCTTCTTGCTCAGATATTTGATGCGCAATGCCTCTACCTCGTCTTTGCTCTTGGCAGTCAGGCTCTCGATTGCGCTCTTCAGTTCGTTTATCTTTTCTAACATTTTTGTTGGATTATTTTTCTGCAAAGATAGTATTTTTTCGGCTAATGTTCTATCTTTGTGGTATGGAAAAAACGAAATTTGAGCGGAATATATCCGATTATGTAGCTCGCGAGGGTCTTCTCGACGGCACTGGCGACGTTTTGGTGACGCTTAGCGGCGGCGCCGATTCGGTCGCTTTGCTGCTTACGCTTAGGGCGTTAGGCTATCCATGCCGCGCTTGCCATTGCAATTTCCATCTCCGTGGCGACGAATCTTTGCGCGACGAGTCGTTCGTACGCAGCTTGACGTCGCGCTTGGGCGTGGAGTGCAGTTTCGTCGACTTCGACGTTGAGGGCTATCGCAGCACGCGCGGATGCTCTGTCGAAATGGCTTGCCGCGAACTCCGTTACGAATGGTTCGAGCGTCTGCGCATTCGCTACGGCTGTCGCGCCATTGCCGTTGCTCACCACGCCGACGACTGTATCGAGACGTTTTTTCTAAACCTTCTTCGCGGTACGGGCATCTCCGGAATTGTAGGCATCAAGCCGCGTAACGGTTTCGTCGTTCGCCCGTTGCTTTGTGTGCGACGTGCCGACATCGAGGACTATCTTTCGGCTGTCGGCGAATCGTTTGTGGTCGACAGCACAAACTTGCAGACCGATTACAAGCGCAACAAAATCCGAAATATCGTTATGCCGACTCTGCTGCGCGAGTTCCCCGAAGCCGACCAAGCCATTCTCGACACGCTGGCGAATCTTCGCGGCGATTTGGCGGTGTTTCGTGCCGCTGTCGGCGAGCGTCGCGCCCGGCTGTGCCGCACCGAAGGCAATCTGTTGCACGTCGACCTCGACGGACTGCTTCGCTCGGAGCATCCGGCGACGCTGCTCCACGAATTTCTGCATCCTTACGGCTTCACGTCGTCGCAACTCGAGGATATGCTGCGCGGCGGACTGCCCGGCGCTCTGTTTGAGGCTAACGGCTACGTGGCGGAGCGCAGTCGCGGCGAAATCATTGTTGCGCCCGACGTGGCTGACGATGCCGAATATGCTTTTTCGCTCGGCGACGTGACCGCCTTGCCGATTAAGTTAGATTGCACGGTTGTTGACCGTACCGACGATTTTCGTTTCGCCGGAGGTGCTGTTGTGGCTTATTTCGATGAGAAAATCCTCGACGTCAAGCTCACGCTGCGTCATTGGCGACAGGGCGACCGTTTTCAGCCTTTCGGTATGAAGGGCAGTAAAAAATTGAGCGACTATTTTTCGGATAATAAATTTTCGATACTCCAAAAGCGCAGAACGTGGTTGCTTTGCGAAGAAGATAAGATTCTCTGGATTGTCGGTCATCGTGCCGCCGGGCATTATGCCGTCGGCGGTAAAACTAAAAAAATCGTTGTGCTAACCTGTGTGAATAATGCAGGTTAAAATCCGAATCGTAGCATCTTTCGCAGCCAGCGCCAGATGATAGTTGCGCGGCGTTGCTCGTTGCGCAGATTGATGTTGATTTTTCCGGTGATGTTGTTGAAAAATATTATGCACGGATTAAGCACCACTGCTACCTCGTCGCCTAAATCTTCGATGTTTTGTATGCACGAAAACTTGATTTGGCGAAACGGATTGTTAGTGTCGAGTGCTCCGATTACCAAAAATCCATCTTTTATTTCTATTCGATGAAATTTTCGGCACTTCTCACAGATGCTCTGCAAAAACTCCTCGGAATAGCCTCCCGACGGCATTTTGCTGCGGTATAAACATCGTATGCCCTCTTTATTAATCATAGTTTTTGTGGTTGTTCTACTATATTAACTATTTTGCTATCCATTTTGTTCGTTTTTGTAGTAAAAATTTTCGTTATTT
>JBJEDP010000069.1:0-8489 GCA_051872175.1 Candidatus Limisoma sp. | reverse complement strand
TAGACACCGCAGCCGAACATAATCAGGCTGGGGATAATGTAATATAATACAGAAGAATCCATAGTCGATTATCTTTTACGGGCAATAACGATGCCACCGATTATACAAGCCAACAAGAGGACGCTGACCGCCTCAAAAGGCAATAAATACTCAAACTTCTCCGTACCGAGCAGAGCGTGGCCGATAGCGTTCATATCGACGTGCAATGGCATAAGGTTTGAGGCTTTGTCGGCGAAGAACGCCACGAGGGCGTAGACCGACACAGCCACACCGGCAACTGCTGCGGTAAGACCGAGCCACCGTTTTTTCGACACAAGGGGTTCGGCATTGCTACCCGGTTTGCTTGTCAACAAAATCGAGAACACGAACAACACCAGGATACCGCCTGCGTAGACAGCGAGCTGCACGGCTCCGAGGAACTCGTAACCCAACGAGAAGTAGAGCGCGGCGGTGCCGATGAGCGCAAACAGCAGATAGGTAGCTGCACGTAAGATTTTGCGAGAAGTAACCGACAGAATCGAGAATACGACGATTGCAACCACAATAACGACGTACACGATAAAATTACTTACTACATTCATATATGTTTATTTTAATTATTTTCGAAATTAGGTTCTCCCGTCGAAATTATTTAGCGTCGGCAGGGGCTGCCGGTTCGGGTTCGGGGAGATAGTTAAGTTGCTTGACAAGTTTAGAGCGCGTATAGACGGCGTGCTCGAAATCGTTGACGAAACGCAAAGCGCCGTGTGGGCACGACGATTCGCACATCTGGCAGAACGTACAACTGCCGAGGTCGTAGATGTACTTGTCGAGTTTACGTTTTTTCTTACCGTCCGGCATTTCGACCATCTTGGTAATGACCTGAATTGTACCGTTAGGGCAGTTCATTTGGCAAAGACCGCAACCGATGCATTTATGGTTGCCGTTTTCGTCATAAATCAGCTCCAACGTTCCGCGAAAGCGCTCACCGATGTTGAGGCTGTCGCGATTGTCAGGATATTCTTCCGTGACTTTTTTGGTAAAAAGTTCCTTACCGGTGACACCCATTCCTTTGAGGAGGCTTGTGACACCTTGTCCAATTCCGGAGAAGTATTCTTTTACACTACTCATATATAGTTATCCAACTAAATGAAATACCGGCTTAAACAATAAATTATTAACAAGCACATGGAAGGGGTCCGGTATGTTAACCCCCTCCTTGTGCATAAACTATTACTTATCAACCTGGCCTCCGAGGATGTCGAGGAGCTCGGTTGTGATGCTCTGCTGACGCAGTTTGTTGAATTCGAGTTTGAGCGATTCGAGCAATTTACCGGCGTTGTCGTTGGCGGCTTGCATAGCCATGACGCGAGCAGCCTGTTCGCTGGCGGCATTTTGCATGAACGACTCTTGCATGACCGAGATGATGTAGAGAGGCAAAATCGTGTTGTAGATTTTGTTCGGGTCGGGTTCGAAAAGATAAGGCTTGTTGGCGTTTTCGGGCGTACCGAACGACTCGGCAGAGACGGGGAGGAGCACCTTGTTTTCGATGCGCTGGCGGCCAGCCGAGAAGAAGTGCATGTCGAGCACTTCGACGCGGTCGAGCTCGCGAGCCAGGAAACGGTCGCGCAGATGGGCAGTGAGTTCGCGCACTTGAGCGGCGTCGGCTTTAGCGCCGAGCGGACGGCATTCGACTTCGATGCCCGGAGCGGCGATTTTGCTCACGGCTTTAACCATTTTATTACCAATCGGATAGACTACAACGGCGACACCTTCGCGTTCGGCGCGCAGGTCGTTGATACGAGCGAGCAGGTCTTTGAAGATGTTGATGTTGTAGGCACCGCAGAGACCGTCGTCGGAGCCGATAACGACAATTGCGACTTTCTCCACATTTCTCACATCTGTCAACTCCGAGGTATATTCGGCGTCGGTTGCCACGAGGTTGCTCATAATCGTTTGCAACTGAGTGCGGAAGGGCACGAGTTTCGCCAGAGCCAGTTCGGCTTTGTGCATCTTGGCTGACGAAATCATCTTCATGGCGCCGGTGATTTTCTCCGACGACGCCACGGAACCGATTCTGCCTTTTAATTCACGTAATGTTGACATATCTTATTGTGTAGTTTAGTTCTCAAATTTAGCAGTAACTTCGAGAGCCGCTGCAGTGATTTTGTCGGCGATTTCGTCGGTCAAGATGCCCTGGCGGAGCTGAGCGAGCACGTCGTCTTTGTGGCGTGCTTGGAGCAGGTCGAGCAGAGAGTGTTCGAAGTCGGCAACTTGATCCATAGGTACGTTAGCCATCAAGCCTTTGGTACCGCAGAAGATAGCCGCGATTTGTTGTTCGACGGGCATGGGGCGGTATTGAGGTTGGATGAGCAAACGTTCGTTTTTGCGACCTTTGTCGATAGTACGAGCTGTTACGGGGTCGATGTCGCCGCCGAATTTGGTGAACGACTCGAGTTCGCGGAACTGCGCTTGGTCGATTTTGAGCGTACCTGCGATTTTCTTCATCGCCTTCACTTGAGCATTACCACCGACACGCGATACGGAGATACCCACGTTGATGGCGGGACGAATACCGCGGTTGAACAAGGCTGTTTCGAGGAATATCTGACCGTCGGTAATAGAGATAACGTTGGTCGGGATATAAGCAGAAACGTCGCCGGCTTGAGTTTCGATGATAGGAAGAGCGGTGAGCGAGCCTCCGCCTTTAACGATGGGCTTTAGCGCCTCGGGGAGGTCGTTCATATTGCGCGCCACGTCGTCGTTGTCGATAATCTTCGCAGCACGCTCGAGCAGACGAGAGTGGAGGTAGAAGATGTCGCCGGGGTATGCCTCACGGCCGGAAGGACGCTTAAGGATAAGCGAAATTTCGCGGTAGGCAACGGCTTGTTTCGACAAGTCGTCGTAGACGATAAGAGCGTCGCGACCGCTGTCGCGGAAGTATTCACCGATTGTAGCGCCTGCGAAAGGCGAATAGTAGCGCATGGCGGCAGAGTCGCTTGCCGAAGCGGCAACGACGACGGTGTAGTCCATTGCGCCGTATTTGCGGAGGGTGTTGACGAGCGCGGCAATCGAGGAAGCTTTTTGACCGATAGCAACGTAGATGCAATAAACGGGTTTTCCTTCTTCGAAGTTTTTACGCTGGTTGATGATGGTGTCGACGGCGATAGCTGTTTTACCGATTTGTCGGTCGCCGATGATAAGTTCGCGCTGTCCGCGGCCGATAGGAATCATCGAGTCGACAGCCTTAAGACCGGTCTGGAGCGGTTGCTTAACGGGCTGACGGAAGATAACGCCGGGAGCTTTACGGTCGAGGGGCAAGCGGAAACGTTCGCCTTCGATAGGACCGTTGCCGTCGATAGGTTCGCCGAGGACGTTAATAACGCGTCCGAGCAGGCCTTCGCCGACAGGGATAGAAGCGATTTCGCCGGTACGGCGCACGGTCATACCTTCGGTGACGTCGTTGACTTTATCGAGGAGGATGACACCCACATTGCTTTCTTCGAGGTTCATAGCCACGCCGGTAGCGCCGTTTCCGAACTCGACGAGTTCGTTAGCCTCGACGTTTTCGAGCCCGTAGACGTGAGCCACGCCGTCGCCAACGTTGAGCACGGTGCCCACTTCTTGGAAAGAAGCTTTGGCATTGAGCCCCTCGAGTTGCTGTTTCAGAATGTCGGAAATCTCACTTGGGTCAATCATTTCTTATTTTTTACTTATGAGTTTTAAACGCAAATCACGTAGTTCGCTGCTCAAGGAAGCGTCGAGGAGTTGAGAGTCGATACGGATAGTAAAACCGCCGATAAGTTCGGGGTCGACGTCGACTTTGTACTCGATAGTTTTTCCGTTGAGACAGGATTTAAGGAAAGCCTTGATTTTGTCGAAGGCTTTATCCGGGAGGGGCGCCGCAGAGGTAACAACGACCTGAGCGATGCCCTGTTCGGAGCGATACATTTTGCCGAAAGCGAGAGCCATTTGACAAAAGAAAGCCTCTCTGCCGTGGGCATAGACGAGTTTGACAAACTTGCTGAGAGTACCGTCCCCGGGAGCGGCGGCAGCGGCGAGAATAAGCGCCTCCTTGTCGGCGAGGGCAAGGAAAGGGTTCTCGGCAGCCGAAGCAATACCGTCGACGCGGCAGAAGCTGTCGGCAAGGCGGCAGGTCTGAGCATAGACCGAGTCGGCGTCGCCGCAATCGCGGCTATAGCGATATAGCGCACGCGCATAACGGTTGGGTATGAGTCCTTCGTTCATAGTCAGCAGATGTTAGTTTTTATCAATCTCGCTCAACAGTTTGTCGACAAGTTGCGATTGGGCTTTTTGGTCAGACATTTTGTCGCGGAGGAGTTTCTCGGCGATTAGGATAGAGAACTGCGAAACCTCGTTGCGGAATTGGAGTTGAGCCTCCTTACGTTCCTGCTCGATGGCAGTCTGAGCTGCGTCCATAACCTTTTGCGCCTCAACGGAAGCGGCTTGTTTGGCGTCTTCGATGATTTGAGACTTCATACGAGCGGCTTCGCGTAATATTTCTGACTGTTGTCGTTTAGCCTCTTGGATATATTTGTCTGCCTCAGCCTTCGCGTTGTCGAGGTGTTCTTTGGCTTCTTGTGCGTAGACGACACCCTTGTCGATAAGGTCGGCACGCTCGGTCATCATTTTGATGATGACCGGCCAAGCGTACTTACCGAGGAGGATGCAGAGCAGTACGAGCACTACGAACATCCAGAACACCAAGCCAAAATCGGGCTTGAACAATTCCATCTCTTATCCGCGTTAAGGGTTAGATGAAGAGAGAGAGCACGCAGACGATGACAGCGAAGAGTGCCACACCCTCGATGAGGGCTGCAATTACAATCATGTTGCTTCGAATGTCGCCTGCACTTTCGGGTTGGCGAGCAATAGCCTCCATAGCGGCTGCACCGATTTTACCGATACCGATACCTGCACCGATGGCAGCGATAGCTGCACCTAAACATGCGCCGAATTTGTCAAGACCGAACTGCATTACAGTTTCAGCAGCCTGTGCTAAAATCATTCCTAACATAATTATTAAAGTTTTTAATGGTTAATTATTTTTTTGTTTCTTAATTCTATTTTTGTTGCGCTACAGGTTCGTGGTGTTCGCCTCCGCAGACTGCAAACGAGATGAAGAGCGTCGAGAGCATCGTGAACACGTATGCTTGGATGAAGCTCACCAGCACGTCGAGCATGAGCATAAAGAGGGAGAAAGCCACGGAAACGACGGTGGTTGTAGCGAGCACCGCCGCGCCGAATTTGGCGAAGATAAAAATCAAGAGTGTAAATACGATTACAATCATGTGACCGCCCATCATGTTTGCAAACAGACGCACGCAGAGCGCAGCCGGCTTGGTGAAGATGCCGAAGAGCTCGATGACCGGCATAATGGGTATCGGGAACTTCAGCCAGAGGGGCACGTCGGGCCAGAATATATCCTTCCAGTAGTGCTTATTGCCTTTGATGTTGGTAATGAGGAAGGTGCAGATTGCCAGCGTCATCGTTACGGCGATGTTGCCGGTGAGGTTAGCACCGCCCGGGAAGATTACCACAAGCCCAAGCAGGTTCATGAAGAATATGAGGAAAAACACGGTAAGGAGGTATCCGGCAAAGCGAGGCGCTTTGTCTTTGAGGGTGTTGCGAATGACGCCGTCGTAGATAAACGAGACGAGCATTTCGAAGAAACCCATACCCTTACGGGGTGCTTTTTTGCCGTTACGCTTATAGAATCGGACGAGCAAGAATGTCACCAGAGCGACGAGAGCGGCAGCGATAAAGAGCGCGCAGACGTTTTTGGTGATAGACAAGTCGATGGGGCGATATTCGGAGCCGTCGGGCAAGATTTGCACGACTTTGCCGCTGTAGTCGCCGCCGTGAGCGATTCTGTAAGTGACGTCGCCGTCGACGAAGTCGGAGTGTTGCACACGCGCCGAGCTGAACACGTGCCAAGCGCCGTCGGCATCGTTGACGATAATCGGTAGTGGTATACGATTCTCATGCGAAAAAGGCACTTCCCACCCGTAGACATCGCCCAAATGGTGGAAGATAATCTCCTTGGGATTGATTTCTTCGGACTCAGACTCCGAAGCACGCGCCGCCGATGGCAAAGCCATCGCCGCGACGAGTAGTAACATTATGGCAAGTACTTTCTTCATCTTAATAAATACATACTGACACTACATTATTGTCGATGTCGGCAATACCGCCTTCGACGTGCATCGAGCGACGAGCGCCGTCGACGGTGTCGACGTAGACAATATCGCCGGCTGTGAGCACGCTGACGAGCGACGCGTGGTTTTCGAGCACGGTAAAGAGTCCTGCTTCGCCGGGCAAGGTCACCAGCGACGCTTGTCCGTCGAACAAAATCTTTTCGGCTGAGATTACTTTGAGTGTCATAGTTTATCCAATTTATTTACCAACTTCGGCGAGCAACTTCTTACCCTTTTCGATAGCCTCGTCGATAGTACCGACGTTGAGGAATGCTTGTTCGGGATATTCGTCGAGTTCGCCGTTGAGAATCATCTTGAAACCGCGGATAGTTTCGCTAATAGGCACCATTACGCCGGGGAGACCGGTGAACTGCTCAGCCACGTGGAAGGGCTGCGACAGGAAGCGTTGAGCGCGGCGAGCGCGAGCCACCACGAGCTTATCGTCGTCGCTGAGTTCATCGACGCCGAGGATAGCGATAATATCTTGAAGTTCGTTATACTTCTGGAGCAATTGCTTTACAGCTTGCGCCACGTTGTAGTGCTCTTCGCCGATGATGTTCGGGTCGAGGATACGCGACGACGACTCCAACGGGTCGACTGCGGGATAGATGCCGAGCTCGGAGATTTTACGGCTGAGCACGGTCGTAGCGTCGAGGAAGTTGAAGGTAGTAGCCGGCGCGGGGTCGGTAAGGTCGTCGGCAGGCACGTAGATTGCTTGCACAGAGGTGATTGAGCCTTGCTTTGTTGAAGTGATACGTTCTTGCAGGGCACCCATTTCGGAAGCCAGCGTAGGTTGATAGCCCACAGCCGACGGCATACGGCCCAACAGAGCCGACACCTCGGAACCAGCCTGAGTGAAACGGAAGATGTTGTCGATAAAGAGGAGGATATCCTTACCGCCACCGTCTTGGTCGCGGAATTGTTCGGCAACGGTCAGACCGGAAAGAGCCACGCGCAGACGGGCGCCCGGCGGCTCGTTCATCTGACCGAACACGAGGGTGCTTTGCGACTTTGCAACTTCGTCCATGTCGACGTCGTCGAGATTCCATTCGCCCTTTTCGAGACCTTTCATAAACTTGTCGCCATACTTGATGACGCCGCTTTCGAGCATTTCACGGAGGAGATCGTTACCTTCGCGGGTACGTTCTCCGACACCAGTGAACACAGAGAATCCGTTATGTCCTTTGGCAATGTTGTTGATAAGCTCCATGATTAGCACGGTCTTACCAACGCCGGCGCCGCCGAACAAACCGATTTTACCACCTTTAGAATAAGGTTCGAGCAAGTCGATGACTTTGATACCTGTGTAAAGGATTTCGGAAGAAATCGACAAGTCGTCAAATTTAGGAGCAGGCTGGTGGATAGCACGCTTGTTTTCGTCTTTCAACGCGGGAAGGTGGTCGATTGGGTTGCCGATAACGTTCAGCAGACGCCCTTTGACTTGTTCACCGGTTGGAACGGAAATCGGCTGACCGAGATTGACAACCGCCATACCTCGGCGCAACCCGTCTGTGGAGTCCATAGCAACGCAGCGAACAGTGTGCTCGCCGACGTGCTGCTCAACTTCCAGCAGCAACTCCGTAGAGTCGGGACGTTCTACCTTCAACGATGTGTAAATCGCGGGCAGATCGTTTTTTTCTACATCGAAAGATACATCGACAACAGGACCAATTACCTGCGCTATCTTTCCTAATTTCTCGCTCATATTAATATTGTTAAACTTGTGTTTTTAAAGCTCATTATTTAGAAATACCAACCGAAAGCCACAACAAGCAGCATGATGATAAGGTTCACCAGGTTGATAGGCAGCAAATACTTCCACTCGAAGGCGAGGAGTTGGTCGATACGCAGACGAGGGAATGTCCACTTGAACCACATGATGATAGCCGACAAGAGGATAGCTTTGCTGACGAACCAAACGGGCGACGGGATGTAGTTCATCACCGTGTTGAAGCCTTCCCAACCGGGGATGTGGAGAGGCATCCAACCGCCGAAGAAGAGCAGCGTAGCCACGCCGGCAACGATAAACATGTTGAGGTATTCGGCAAGATAGAAGTAACCGAAGTGGAGACCGGAGTATTCGGTGTGGTAACCTGCGGTAAGCTCCGACTCAGCCTCGGGCAAGTCGAACGGGCCGCGGTTGGTTTCCGCCGTTCCGGCAATCATATAAACGATGAAAGCGACGATTGCGGGCACGTGGCCTTTGAAGATGAACCAGAGGTCGTTTTGTTGTTCAACGATACCCGTGATGCTCATCGTTCCTGCAAGCATCACCATTGTCATAATCGACAG
>JBJEDP010000068.1:0-1859 GCA_051872175.1 Candidatus Limisoma sp. | reverse complement strand
TCGGAACAGGCAAGACGCCGCACACCGAATACATCGTCGACTTGCTTTGCGGTCATTACAATATCGCAGTGCTCAGCCGCGGATACAAGCGTAAGACAAAAGGTTTCATCCTTGCGTCAGAAAACAGCACACCGCTCGACATCGGCGACGAATCGTACCAGATTTACCAAAAATTCGGCGACCGCATAAAAGTAGCAGTATGCGAGAAACGCGTTGCCGGCATCAAAGAGTTACAAAAAATTGACCCGAATATCAATTTGATAATTCTCGACGACGCATTCCAGCATCGCTATGTCAAGCCGCGCGTGTCAATCGTGCTTACCGAATATAACCGACCCTACTACGAGGACCGAATAATGCCGTTAGGTCGCCTTCGCGAGAACATACGAGCTATCAACCGTGCCGAAATGGTGATTATTACGAAATGCCCCGACGACATCAAGCCGATGGACTTCCGGATAAAGAAGAAAAATACCGACCTCTTCCCCTATCAGAAACTCTTCTTCAGCCGCTATCGCTACGACAGCTTGACTCCGGTTTTTCCTGCCGAATCGACCTACGTGCCGATGTTGGAAATAATGAACAGCAAAGACGTTGTGCTTACCGTCACCGGTATAGCAAACCCGCGTCCGCTCGTTAAATACCTCAAAACATTTAACGTAAAGACAAAGGTGATGCATTTCCCCGACCACCACAACTTCAGCCGCGACGACATAATGGATATTCAAAACACTTATAATAGCCTGAAAGGTCGCTATAAAATCATCATCACAACCGAGAAAGACGCCGTGCGCCTTTCCTCGAACCCCTACTTCCCGCATAGCCTGAAGCAACACATTTTCTATCAACCTATCAATGTGGAGTTTTTAGACTATGAAGACGACTTCGACTCAACATTAATTCAATTAATAACAAAAAAATAATCAAAACCATGCTACAAACTATCAAAGAAACAGCGCAATTTATCCGCGCAAAAGTTAACGACATGCCGAAAACAGCCATCATTCTTGGCACAGGTCTCGGCGAATTGGTTTCGCACATCGAAATTACAGAAGAAATACCTTACAGCGAAATTCCCAACTTCCCCGTATCGACTGTAGAAGGCCATAGCGGCAAATTGATTTTCGGTAAACTCGGCAACAAACGAGTTATGGCAATGCAAGGTCGCTTCCACTTCTACGAAGGCTACGACATGAAGCAAGTGACATTCCCCGTGCGCGTTATGAAAGAACTCGGCATCTCTACCCTCTTCGTATCAAACGCAGCAGGTGGCATGAACCCGGATTTCAAAATCGGCGACATTATGATTATCAACGACCACATCAATTTGTTCCCCGAAAATCCGCTCCGTGGCAAGAACTACAACGAACTCGGTCCGCGTTTCCCGGAAATGAGCGAACCTTATTCGCATCGCCTGATTGCCGACGCTCTCAAGGTTGCTGACGAAGCCGGTATCAAGGTACACCAAGGTGTATACGTTGGTACACAAGGTCCTACTTTCGAAACGCCCGCAGAATACCGTTACTTCCGCCGCATCGGTGGCGATGCTGTCGGTATGAGCACTGTTCCGGAAGTCATCGTTGCTCGTCATGCCGGTATTGAAGTTTTTGCAATTTCCGTAATCACCGACCTTGGCGGTCTCGAAGGTGTTGAACCCGAAAAAGTATCGCACGAAGAGGTACAACTCGCCGCTGCTGCTGCTCAACCCAAGATGACTGCTATTATGACAGGTCTTATCAACGAATTTAAAAAATAATGTCGGATAAACAGACAAAAATCTCAACGTTGGGCGAATTTCGTCTGTCAGAAAATCTTACCAAATCAATCAACATAAAAAATCCATCAACAATCAAGGGCGT
>JBJEDP010000067.1:0-8539 GCA_051872175.1 Candidatus Limisoma sp. | reverse complement strand
CCGACCTGCTTGTTGTATTTTTTACTAACCTAAAACCTATTTTCGTCTCATTTACGCTGCAAAGGTAATGCCAAAATTTCGCAAAAACAAGAATTTTTGAAGAAAAATATGTTGTACAACATATTTTTATAACACATTTTCTATTCTTTGTAGTAGCATCTTACCTCGCCGATAGGGAGTTTTCCCTTGAGCATCAGCGGAATACGTGCGTTGTTCATCGAAATCCATGTGTCGAGGTCGTCCGACGACTTCTTCTTGCCGTCTTGGGTGAACGAAAACTTGATGTGGAAAGCCCGATGTTTGGTTTTGTCGCGGAGTTCGATGTTTTCGACGCCGACATACCTTATCTTGAGTTGCTCTTTGCGATGCCCGGAGAAAACTGTGACGGTTTGGGTATCGTTTGCTGACATTTTGTCGTAGTTGAGCGTGCGCAGGTAGTAGAAAATGCTGAGCATGTCGAATGCCGGAGCGGTTGCGTCAAAACTCACTTCGTTGACTTTCTTGCCACGGCGTTCGTGACGACAGTCGGCGTGGACGTTGTTGCCCGAGTAGCTGTAGACCACGCGGTCGTAGCACACGTTTTTGCCTTCGTAGGCGTTTTTGCGATAGATGGTCGGGCGCAGCGTGGAGTTGGAGAAGGAGCACGACAGGGTGTCGCGCACTTTGAAAATCTTGTCAGCCCACGAGATGGTGCGGCATGCCAGCACGGAGTTGCAACGGTCGCCGCTGCGATTGAGCGTAAGCGTTGCCTGCCCGGCGTGTTTCCATATCATGCCCCAATGGTAGACGATGTCGTAGTTGAGCTTTTCGTTGCTGAAATTGGCTGCCGACGCCGTGAATGCCATCAGCGCAATTATTATTAATGTAAGATAGCGTTTCATTTTCGTAATTGTTTATGCGGTTTAGACCAATTGTTTTTCAAAAAGTTTAAAATTGAATACCGTATTTGCAGTTTGCGGAAAAATTTCTAACTTTGGTCGTAAATTTCTACCTATAAAATAATATACCTATGAAACGATTTCTAATAGCGACCCTTGCGGTGCTGTCGATAGGCGGTGCGGCGGCAAAGAATGAGATAACAAGTGTTGAACCTCCGATGTGGTGGAGCGGTATGCAGTCGAAGCAGTTGCAATTGGTTGTCAACGGTCCGGCGATACGCGATGCCGAAGTGAGCATCGACTATGCCGGGGTGAGCATCGACTCGATTGTGCGTCCCGACAGCCCGAACTATCAATTCATCTATCTCACTTTGTCGCAGGACGTAAAGCCCGGTGAGATGGTCATTAACTTCGCAAACGGCAAGAAAAAGTTTAAGCATAAATTTCAATTTCTCAAGCGCGATATGCCGGCAGCCGACTATCAAGGCTTCAATTCGGAGGATGCGCTTTACTTGATAATGCCTGACCGCTTTGCCGACGGCGACGAGACCAACAACAGCAACCCGACGCTTCACTACGACGTAGCCGTCGACCGCGCCAAACCCAATTCGCGCCACGGCGGCGACTTGGCGGGCATCCGCAATCGATTGGGTTATCTCAAGCAACTCGGTGTAACGGCTATCTGGCTTACGCCGGTGCTCGAAAACGATATGCCCGGCGGCTCGTATCACGGCTATGCTACGACCAACTACTATCGCGTTGACCCGCGTTTCGGCACCAATGAGGAATATCGCGAACTCATTGCCGAATGTCACAAACTCGGCATCAAGGTGGTGATGGACATGATTTTCAACCACTGCGGCATTGCGCATCCCTGGTTGGAAGATGCACCGACGAAGGATTGGTTCAACTCGCCAATCGACGTGGCAAGCCTTAACAATCAGAAAGTTGACGCTACGGGAGGCACATTCTCTTTGCCCGACGGCTATAAGGATACCAACTTCCGACTCAACACCAACTACGACCCGTACGTGAGCGATTACGACATCGACCGCACCGTCAACGGCTGGTTCGTTTTGGGTATGCCCGACCTTAACCAAAAGAATCCGCATCTGATGACTTACCTGATTCAGAATTCAATTTGGTGGGTGGAATATGCCAAGATTAACGGCATCCGTATGGATACCTATCCCTACGCCGACATGCAGGCGATGGCACGCTGGAACGTGGCTGTTCGCAACGAATATCCCAACTTCAACATCGTCGGCGAAAGTTGGTTGGAAGACCCTGCCGGTATCGCTTTTATGCAAAAAGGTAATAAGTTGAATCCTATCGATACCGAATTGCCCGTGGTTATGGACTTCCCGCTGATGTTGGCGGCGCAAAAGACCTTCAAAGACGAAACGCTGCCCTGGGCGGAAGGCTTGAACAACCTCTACAATCACCTTGCTCTCGATATGGTCTATCCGAATCCCAAGAACGTGCTTACCTTCTACGACAATCACGACACCGACCGCTTCCTCGCCGCCGAGCCGACCGACTTGAACCGATGGAAACAAGCGCAGGCGTTCTTGCTTACGGCTCGCGGCATTCCGCAGATTTACTACGGCACGGAGATTCTTATGAGCGGCAAAAAGGATAAAAGCGACGGCTATGTGCGCCTCGACATGCCGGGCGGCTGGGCAGGCGACAGCATCGATGCGTTTACCGCCGAAGGGCGTACGCCGCTGCAAAACGAAGCGTTCGACTATCTGAGCCGACTGCTCAATTGGCGTCAAGGCAATAAGGCGATTTCCGACGGCACGACCAAGCATTTCTTGCCGATGAACCGACTTTACGTCTACGAGCGCAAGGCGGAAAATCGCCGCGTTGTGGTGATTCTCAACGGTACCGATGGCGAATTGACCGACGTCGACATGTCGCGCTATGCCGAAATATTCCGCGCGGGCGATAAGTTCCGCGACGTAATGACAGGCAATGAGGTGACCATTGGCGAAAAGATGACCTTCGCCCCCCGCGCAACCCTGATTCTGGAGTAAACGGGGAAACAGATTATAAAATGAGGGTGTGTCAAATGATATAGCCTCTCTTTTGCTATCTCATCAGAATAATTTGAGTATATACCCCCATAGCAGCAATATTCACCATACGGTGCGACACGGATATTCTCATCGTGTCGAAGATACGATGAGAATGAAAAGCCCCGGAGGGGTGCCAATTGTGGGTAACGCCGGGTTCAGTGCCGGAGGTACTTAACCCGGTGAACGACAACGATATAAATACTCGAACCTCGTGAGAGGTTCGGTCGTGATAGTAGAAAAAGGAATCAGGAATTAGAAACCTGAAAACGGTCTATAACCACGCCGTCGGCGTCTACTATCACCACCGAGCATCTCCGAGGCTCGCATTCTATTGTGTTGATTTTTCACCGGGTTGAACCTCTTCGAGGTTAAACCCGGCGTTACCCACGATTGCTGTACCTCCGGCACAGCTACTCCTGCCGTATCTTCGACCCGGCAGGGGTACGCGGTTTTTCGAATTTACATATTTTCGGACACAATCCAATGTAATCAATTCATTCATTAATAACGTAATAAGAAAGAGGATGCACCTAATTTTGATACATCCTCCCTCTTTTCTCTTTTCTCAGTTGATTATTGCCAAAATTTCCACCATTTTTTGTTGGAGGACGTGGAGGTCGGTGTTGTGGGTTGAGCGGTAACTGATTCCCGAAGAACATGATACTCGCTCAAATCTACGGCAAATTTATTACCGCATTTTTTACATTGTATCACATTCCATTTCTGTCCGCCGGCTTTTATCTTAATTTCAGTTTTGCAAAACGGGCAATAATGGATATTGGATTGAAAATCAAAATTTTTAATTTCATAGTTGTTGACATAATCACGAATGGTTTTGTCAAGACGCAAAGACAGCCGTTCAACCTCTTTCGTTTTTTTGTCGTCGACCTGTCTAAACAATTCAGGGTGCGAAAGCCAGAACAAGGTTATAGGCATTTTTGAAACTGTGTCGGATTCACCATAATTTGGATTGTCAATGAAATATCTTTGTTCAATATCTCTCATTGAAGAATTATAAGTCTTGAGTATTTCATCGAGAAGACTTTTTAATATTGATATGCGTTTACTGAGTCCGGCGTAAACGCGTTGCTTTTTTGCAAAACCTTCAATATGAGCTTTTCTTTTGTCGGGATTGATAATCCAGCGGGCAAGTTGAGAAAACACATCGTCTTCATTCATCCACTGAGGGTCGAAAGGACGGCGGCCTTGAATCAATTCGACAATTGAGATTGTTTTTTCGAATGTTTCTTGTGTAAGATATCCTAAAGAAAAAGTGGTATTGCCAACTGTTGTGTTATATCCATTGACAATCATTTGCGTAAAACCGACGTATATCGTACATAGGTCGGTATAGGTTTCGTTGAGCTGAGTCAATTCCGGAAAATAAAGCCCGTGGAACTCAAGAAGTTTGTGGCAAATCTCATGTGCGAGAATTGCGATTGTGGCATATCCGTTGTTCTTATAACGAGAAGAAAGGTGGATTTTAATAGCTCCGTATTTCGAGCCTGTCAATTCGATAAACCCGGCACTTCTTTGTCCGAGCTCTTCCCAACAGCAATCCGGGGTGAAGGCTGTAAGCCCGACGAAGTCCATCATTTTTTTAGCCTCGTTATTAAGCGCGGCTACAGGAATTTCACCACCAATGTAATGAGGGAGCGGGTATTGCGAGTGGTCGTTGCGTTGTAACTTTTTCTCGATATCTTTGAGATACGAAATAATATAGGCGGGAGAAATATTAAATTGGTCGGGCATAATTATTCTTCGGAATGATAAAACGGCACGCATCGGTTTGATTGCGGTGCGCGCCGTCGGTAAATAATATGATTTTATGCTTTTTCGATGTAGTCAACGAGCCATTTGCCGACTTCCGAAGTGTGGAAGGCTTTGGCACCCTTGTTGGCGATGTCTTCGGTAACGACTTCAGCCTCCATAGAAGCGTTGACAGCCTTGCGGATGAGTTCGGCTTCGGCTTTGAGGTCGAATGAATATTCGAGCATCATAGCTGCAGAGAGGACAGTGGCGAGCGGGTTGGCGATGTCTTTGCCTGCGGCTTGAGGATATGAACCGTGGATGGGCTCAAACACCGAGGTGTGAACGCCTACCGAAGCCGACGGAAGCATGCCGAGCGAGCCGGTGATTACCGAACCTTCGTCGGTGAGGATGTCGCCGAACATGTTTTCGGTAACGAGCACGTCGAAGTCTTTCGGCCATTGAATCATGCGCATTGCGGCGTTGTCGACGTAGAGGAATTCGGTAGTAACGTCGGGATAGTCGGCGGCGATTTCTTTAGCCACTTCGCGCCACAGACGCGACGTTGCGAGGATGTTTGCTTTGTCGACCACCGACACTTTTTTGCGGCGGCGACGAGCGTAGTCGTAAGCCAAGCGCACGATGCGTTCAATCTCGTAGCGGCTGTAGACGCAGGTGTCGTAGGCGGTGTTGCCGTCTTCGCTGCGACCTTGTGGGCGACCGAAGTAGAGACCGCCGGTGAGTTCGCGGATGCACATAAAGTCGGCACCGTCGACCAAGTCGGCACGCAGCGGCGACTTATGGATGAGGTTCGGGAAAGTGGTTACGGGGCGAATGTTGGCAAACAGACCGAGTTGTTTGCGCATAGCGAGCAGACCTTGTTCGGGACGAACTTTCGCCGACGGGTCGTTGTCGTATTTGGGTGAGCCGATAGCGCCGAAGAGCACTGCGTCGGACTCCATACACAACTTGTGAGTTTCCTCGGGGTAGGGTGAGCCGGTAGCGTCGATTGCGCAAGCGCCGACGAGGGCTGTTTCGTACTGAAGTTGGTGGTTGAATTTCTTGCAGACGGCTTTTACGACGTCGACTGCTACGTTCATTATCTCGGGTCCGATACCGTCGCCGGGAAGAACTGCAATTTTCAGATTCATATTGATTGATGTTTTTAGTTATATTCTTCGATGATGTTAAGCATTTTCAGAGTGGCTTTGATAGCCGATTCCGTTTGGTCGGGGTCGAGACCGATGGTTTTGAGCATGTGGTCGTGATACTGCCAATGGATTGTCGTTTGCACGAGAGCGTCGGTCTTACCTCCGCGGGGAATGTTGACCATATAGTCGGTAAGCACGGGGAAGTCTTTGCGGCGCTGTCCTTTGTAGATTTTGCGCAGGGCTTTCATGAATGCGTCGTACTGACCGTCGCCGACCGAGCTTTCCATATATTCTTTGCCGTTGATTTCCACCTTTACAATCGCCGTCGGGCGCAGGCCGCGAGTGAGCGACAGTTGGTAGTTGATGAGCTTGATTTTGTCTTCGCCTTTGCCGTGCTTAACCACGTCGGCAACGATGAACGGGAGGTCTTCTTGTGTGACGATTTCCTTTTTGTCGCCGAGTTCGGTGATGCGTTGCGTCACTTTTTGGATATTCTCTTCGCTCAATTCCAATCCGAGAGCCTGGAGATTTTTGCGAATGTTAGCCTTTCCGGAGAGTTTGCCGAGGGCGTATTCGCGCGTTCTGCCGAATCGTTCGGGAGCGAGGTCGGACGAATATAGGTTGTCTTTGCTGTCGCCGTCGGCATGCACGCCTGCACATTGGGTGAAGACGTATTCGCCGATGATAGGCTTGTTTGGTGGAATGGCAACGCCCGAGTACGACTCGATGATGCTGCTGACGCGATTGATTTTCGACTCGTCGATACCGGTTTTGAGGTGCAACATGTCGTGGATAACGGCTATAGCGCTCGAAAGCGAAGCGTTTCCGGCACGTTCTCCCAGCCCGTTGATGGTGCAGTGTACGCCCGAAGCACCCACTTTGAGTGCTGCAAACAGGTTGGAAATCGCCAGGTCGTAGTCGTTATGCGCGTGGAAGTCGAAACGCAGTTCGGGGTAAGTTTTCACCATACGTTTAACGAAGTCGAAGGTGTCGTACGGGTCGAGAATGCCGAGCGTGTCGGGGAGCATAAAACGCTCGATTTCTTCGCTGCGGATTCGGTCCATAAAGTACATCACATAGTCGGGCGAGTCCTTCATGCCGTTCGACCAGTCTTCGAGGTAAAGGTTTACGCGCAGCCCGCGAGCACGGGCGTCGCGGATGTTTGCGATGGTGTCGACGACGTGCTCTTTGGGCGTCTTTTTGAGCTGTCCGCGGCAGTGGCGTTCGCTACCTTTGCAGAGCACGTTGACGCAGCGAGCACCGGTAGCGGCAACCCATTCGTTGGAGGCGCCGCCGTCGATAAAGCCGAGCACCTCCACCTTGTCGAGGTGTCCGTTGCGAGCCGCCCAATCGCAGATGCGTCGAACGGTCTCGAATTCGCCTGCCGAGACGCGTGCCGAGGTTACTTCGACGCGCGGCACGTGAAGCTCTTCGACGAGGAGCTTGAAGATGCTGAGTTTCTCGCTGCGAGTGAAACTTACTCCGGTGGTTTGCTCTCCGTCGCGGAGAGTTGTGTCCATTATTTCAATCAGAGAATGCCTCATTGCGGTGTGCTATTTGCTCTCGTAAGCCTCGATTTTGTCTTTGTTTGCCAACAGGAAGTCGATGTCGTCGAGACCGTTCATCAGGCAATGTTTTTTATAGCCGTTGATTTCGAAAGTTTCCGACTTGCCGGTAGCGCGGTTTGTGATGGTCTGTGCCGGGAGGTCGACAACGACGACGGTTTTCGGGTCGGCATAAATCGAGTCGAACAGTTCTTTGAGGAATTGCTCGCTGACGACGACGGGAAGCACGAAGTTGTTGAGCTCGTTATTCTTGTGGATGTCGGCGAAGAAGCTCGACACGACCACGCGGAAACCGTAGTCGGCGATAGCCCAAGCGGCATGTTCGCGGCTCGAACCCGAGCCGAAGTTTTTGCCTGCCACGAGAATTTGACCTCCGTAGGTGGGGTCGTTGAGCACGAACGAGTCGATTTTATTGCCTTGCTTGTCGTAGCGCCAGTCGCGGAAAAGATTTTCGCCGAAACCTTCGCGAGTTGTAGCTTTGAGGAATCGCGCCGGGATGATTTGGTCTGTGTCGACGTTTTCCAATGGCAATGGCACGCAGGTGCTCTCTATGATGTTGAATTTCTGTTTCATATCGTTCGATAGTTTGATGGGATTGCTGTTAATCGATGAATTTACGCGGGTCGGTAACCACACCTGTGATAGCTGCGGCAGCGGCGGTCAACGGGCTTGCCAGGAGAGTGCGCGATTGCGGACCTTGGCGACCTTCGAAGTTGCGGTTCGACGTCGATACGGCGTAGCATCCGGCGGGCACTTTGTCGTCGTTCATAGCCAGACAAGCGCTGCAGCCCGGTTGGCGTACTTCGAAGCCGGCGTCGGCAAGGATTTTGTCGATGCCTTCTTCGCGGATTTGTTGGTCGACCATCCAGGAGCCCGGCACGAGCCATGCCGTGATGCCCGGTGCTTTGTGATGTCCTTTGACGAGCGAAGCGAATGCTCGGAAGTCTTCGATGCGGCCGTTCGTACAAGCACCGAGGAACACATAGTCGACGTGTTTGCCTTCGAGAGCGTCGCCGGGGTTAAAGCCCATGTATTTCATCGACTTTTCGAACGAGGTGCGTTCGGCGTCGTCCATACCTTCGGTTGTCGGGATAGTGCCTGTGATGGCGGTTCCC
>JBJEDP010000066.1:0-8626 GCA_051872175.1 Candidatus Limisoma sp. | reverse complement strand
AGAGCCTCAAGTGCTAAGCGCTCCTTTCGCGCACAGCGGGAGCATTAACAACAATAATGCTGCGAATTTGTGATTCATAGTTACAATATGTAATTTTAAACGGTTACTTAATGTTAAACTAAAACTCTATTCGTGTTGTAGATTGTTTCTTTGAGCTTTGCAAATTTAATCAGAAACTGTTGTTTTACCCCCCCCCGATTGTTAAATTTTGTGAATTTGCGTAATTTTCTTTATAAATCGTCAATGTTTGCATACTTTTACACAAAAATAAGACAAATGGATTTCGAAAAATACCAAATCGGCGAAAACGACGAAATCACGATACCGATACCGCGCAGTTATAGCGACTGTGCTGAGTTGATACGTTCCGACTATTACCGTCACAACGGTCGTCTGTCATCGTTGTTTCGCATTTGGTTGGGCGGCTTGAGTCGCACAAGTGTAGGTTTTAGTTTTTGGTTTCGGCTGTCGCAGCATCGCGGCTGGCTCTTTCCGTTGACCAAGATGATGTTGCATCGCTATAAAAAAGGCTACGGCTTGCTGATTCCCGAGAAGGTGAAAATCGGCTACGGCTTTTATTTGCAGCACTGTTTCGGCACGGTCATCAATCGTCACGCTGTGATAGGTAATAACGTGAATATGGGGCAATTGACCACCATCGGTTCGAACGTCGACACGGCGGCAATCGTCGGCGACGGGGTGTATATCGGTCCGGGTGTGTCGATAGTCGACGACGTTCGAATCGGCAGCGGCTCGTGCGTCGGTGCGGGAGCTGTTGTGACGCGCACGGTGGCGCCGAATGTCACGGTTGCCGGTGTGCCCGCCAAGGTCATTTCGCCCACCTCGCATCCCGAATACATCCGTAATCCTTGGCCATTGCCCGAAATGGTTGGTTGAATTATTTTGCCCAAACACAAACTTTAATCAAAAGATCAATATTTGCAACAATGAACTTTGAAGCATTAGTTAATCATATAAGCACAATACAGCGCACGTTGCAAGCTCAAGCCGCACATGCTGTAAATCTTGCACTTACTTCCCGTAACTGGCTTATTGGATGCTACATCGTTGAATTTGAACAGAATGGAGAAGATCGTGCCAAATACGGTGAAAAATTGTTGAAAAAACTGGAACTTCGGTTGAAAATTAAAGGACTGAATGAACGTAGATTTCGCGAATTTAGACGGCTTTACCTTGTCTATCCACAACTTAAAGAACAAGTATTACAATACACATGGTTGGAAATGAAATTCGGCACTCGTTGACTGCCGAATTCACGGAATCAATTCGGCACTCAACGAGTGCCGAATTACAACATGTTGATAGTGAGCGTTATGATTACCAATGCCTTCCCCATCGCAGCAAGGTGCGATGATTGTCTGTTGGATGCAATTCGGGTGGCGATGCGACGGCATTGCCCACATTTTGCGACTCCATGGGCTTTGCAATATCACCATTTTACCCATTTTGCGAACGTTGTTACAATATTTATTATATTTCTCAATTTTAAGAATTAATCTTTTTTGTTACTTTTGCAGAGTGTGTCGACCGATGCCGACGGGCTTTGTCGTGTCGACACGATTTTGAACTCTTTTAAGATGATGAAAAGACTTAAACTGTTGATAATGACTGCGTTTGCTGTGGCGTGCGGCGCGTGTGGCGACGATGCCAACGTGCTCGTGACGGGCTACGGCGATGTGGCGATTCGTGTGGCTGTCGATCCTTCGGTTACGTCGGTCGGCGATGCCACTGCGGTCGAACTGCCGACGCCGTCGCTCGACGACGTGATGCTCCGTGCCGAGGCTCGCGACGGCTACTCGAAGTCGTGGGCGAATCTTGCGGAATACGAGTCCGGCGTAGGCAAACTCCCTGTTGGCGACTATACGTTCAGCGCAGCTTGGCAAGCCTCTGCGGAGGGCGTTGGCAAGGTGGCTTATTACGGCGAAACCGGTGCTTCGGTCTACGACAGTCGGGCGACGACCGTCGACTTGACCTGCTCGGTGGCGAGTGCCATCGTGACGCGCAGCGTCGACGTGCCGACGCTTGCCGACGTGCGCCTGCGCATCAAGTCGGACGCCGGAGAATATGTGGAATGGGCAGCCGATGACGACGGTTTTGCCGGAGTCAATCCCGGTGCGGTCGCCGCGGAACTTCTGCTCACCGACGGGCAAAACCGACAAGTTGCCTTGCGTCCGCTGACGTTTGATGCTCTCGCTGCGCACCATTATCACGTGACGGTGGCGGAAAGCGACGGCGCACTGACGATTTCGGCAGGCGATGGCGAATCGACACGGATTTCTCTCGATGAACAACTTTTTTCGGGCGCGGGACCGACTTTCTCGACTGAGTCGACGACGGTCAGCGCCGTCGAAGGCAATGCGGCGTGCCGCTTCGGCGTATCGGCTTCGGCAGGGCTGAAGCGGTTGATGTTGAGCGTCGGTCGGCGCGACAGCCGCACGGCAATTTTGCCCGAACGCGATGTGCTTGCCGAATATGGCGCTGAGGGAGATACGCACGTCGATGTCGACCTCGCCGACGTGCTGTCGCAACTCGTTTGCATCGCCGGCGTGCCTACTTATTATGTCGTTACGGCGCAAGCCATGGACACCTATGGACGCGTTGCCGTTGAGCCTCTTACGGTCGACGTGGTGGTTTGTCCCGTGACGCTTGCCATACGTCCGGTCGGCGATTTCGATATGGATGCACGGCAGGTGTCGCTCTCGGTGGAATATAACGGACGCGATTTTGCCGACGCCGTGGCTTTTGAGGTGACGAACACGGCAGACGAATGGGAGTCGCTGCTCGTCCAAGCAGTAGAGGCGGTCGGCGACAATCTGTATCGAGTGACGATAGAGCCGTCGACGACGCTGCAGACGTGCCGGGTGCGTGCCGTAGCCGGTGCGGTATGCTCCGAACCTATTACCTTGCGGCGGCGCATTCCGCCCTACACGATAAACTTCGGCGACGACAATATTTGGTCGTCGAAAGTCGACCTCTATGTCGATGCCGAGCGTGCGGAGTCGGTGGTTCGCTATCTGAAAGTGTTTATCAGCGAAGCCGATGGCGAATGGTATCCTGCCGTGACCGAGGTGGTGCCCGACGAGCATCGCATCACCGTATCGACGCTTATGCCGGCAACGAAGTATTCGATGGTCGTTACCACCGACGGTCGCAATGAACTGACATACAATTTCGAAACCGAATCGGCTCTGGCGTTGCCCAATCCGAGTTTCGAAGACGATTTGAAAGAAACGATTAAAATCGGTGCGATAAATTGCGGCGGAAAATATTCGAACGCCGGCAGTTGGTATCCGCGCTACAACACGACGAGCATCCTCGTTCGCGAAGCCAAAGGGTGGGCGAGCGTCAACGCAAAGACGTGCTCGCGCTATGCCGAGTGCAGCAACACGTGGTTCCGCGTGCCGTCGACGGAAATTGTCGAGGTTAGCCACGACGGGGCATACGGCGTGAGGCTGCGCAACGTGGCGTGGGACATCCACGGCACGGAGCCGCCGCGCGACACGCGCACCGACAACGAATACTACAGTCGCAACGTGCCGACGATAGCCAATCGCTCGGCGGGAAAAGTGTTTCTGGGCACTTATAATTTTAACGCCGACGGCACGGAAACCTACACCGAAGGCATCGCATTCCGCTCGCGGCCGACAGCCGTCGGCGGCTACTATCGCTATCGCCAAGACGTGCACGACGCCTCGGAGACCGGATTGGTGGTTGTCGAACTCGTCGGCGAAACGTCGGCGGGCGAGACTGTCATCGGTCGCGGCGTGGGACGGCTGAGTGCGTCGACGTCGTTTACGCTCTTCAAGGTGCCTATCGTCTACACGGTGCGCAATCTCAAGGCTACGCGCCTGCGATTGATGATTTCGTCGTCGTGCTATTCTTCTTACAATCAAGCCGAAGAAACCGCAAAAATAAAAACTACCGATTACCCCGAGCGAGGCGTATCGGTAGGTGCAGAGTTGACGCTCGACGATTTACGTCTGTATTACGAATAATAGTCTATTCGGTAATGACAGTTCCATCTGACGAGCCGACCATATCGGCGCGGGTAATCACCACGCGGCTGACGCCACCTCGGATGCAACTGAAAGCGTTGTCGAGTTTGGGAATCATGCCGCCCGACACCGTTCCGTCGCTTTTCAGCGTTTCGTAGAGGTCGGGAGTGATGACGGGAATAACGCTTGCGTCGTCGTTTTCGTCGGCAAGCACGCCGGGGCGCTCAAAGCAGAACACGAGCGTAACGTCGTAAGCCGTTGCCATCGCTTGCGCAACCGAGCCTGCCATAGTGTCGGCGTTGGTGTTAAGGATGTTGCCTTTGCGGTCGTGCGTCAGCGGCGCTATCACAGGGCAATAACCGCTGTCGAGGAGCGTCGACAAGGCTTTGCTGTCGACTTCTTTGACGTCGCCGACCCAACCGTAGTCGACGTCGACTACCGGGCGTCGGTCGCTGCGTACGATGTTCATATCCGCGCCGGTAAGCCCGACGGCATCCACTCCGGCGGCTTGCAGTTTGGCTACGATTTGCTTGTTGACAAGTCCGCCGTAGACCATCGTAACCACTCTGAGCATATCGTCGTCGGTGATGCGCCGTCCGTTGACCATCTGTGTCTCGATGCCGAGTTGTGCGGCAAGTTTGGTGGCAGAGCGTCCGCCGCCGTGAACAAGCATTTTAAGTCCGTCGATGTGAGCAAAGTCGGCAATCAGCCGGTCGAGGCTTTCAGGAGTTTCTACAATCTTTCCTCCAACTTTTATTATTGTCAGTTTTGTCTTCATATTGTAAATTTTCGGCGAAGATAGCGAAAAAAGCCGAAATATGCACACTTAATAGGGGCTAAGTGTGCATATCGGCAAATGACAACAATTGTAGTCAAAATAGACCTGAATAGATTAGATTAAAAAAATTAGAATAGATTCGTATAAAATAGATTAGTTGCTAAATTCGTTTTGTTTATAGCCTTCGGCATTCGGCGCCGTGCTGTCAATGTCGCCAATCCGAGAGTTGGTAAATGTAATGGATGGCATATTGCTTGCATCGGCATCTGTCAGTGTGATTTCTTTACTATTAGGCCGATTGTATGCCCATGCCCATGATGTTTCTTCGAATAACCAATCGCCGGCAGATAGAGCAATGATTTGAGATGCTTCTGCACCGTCGGTGTTAGTCGTGTTCGTGACCAAAACGTTCATATATTTGACGTAGTTGGAGCCGTCTTTGTATGAGATGTTGAAGATTGCGCTCTCACCGGCTTTCAGACCTTGTTTGACAAGTTTTACGAAGACGAAATTGTAGCCCAAAGTGAGGTGAAGATATTTCGTACTACTCATCTTTGAGGCGTTGACTATCAAGTTACTCAATTTCTTCATACCATCGGCGCTTTTCAGGAGTGTGCCGTATCGCTCGTGGGTCGTGCCTTGAAGATTTGTGCCCTTAGAGTATGCGCCGTCTTCGCTATTGTAGTCTTCCATCCATTTGACGGCTGTTTTCGGGATTGGAATCTTAAATCCTGTGAGGTCAAGACTTTCCGGCTGCGGAATTGTAAGAGTTGCAGGGAAAAATTTGTAGTCTTTCGCGCTTTTGTCCATGTTACTTCCGCCGTTGTATTGGGCTTTGTCACTGCAGACTGTGCTGATGTCGTTTCCGGCAATATCTGCCGAGTTACCATATATTCCGAAAGGAGAGCCACCTTCTATAATCAGACTACCCATTTTCGACACAATTATACCTCCACCAAAACCGGAGAATTGGCGGTCGTGAAAGCAATTGACGTTATAGGCGTAAGGGAAATATCCATAACTTGTTTTGGGCAGACTGCTGCCGGGTCGTAGTAAGGCTTTGTTGCCATAAATCAGTCCGCCCTTGTAGGTTAGTTTTGCTTCATTGACAAGAATTGCGCCGCCCAAGTTGGCTTCATTGTTGGTAAATTCGGCATTGTTAAGTGTTAGTGTAAGGTTGTCGGCTTGGGCTTCCGTGTCTTTGACGCCGTCAAGTTCGATAGCACCGCCGCGATACGCCTTGTTGCCCGAGAAGAATGCGTTTTCAATGCTATTGCCGGTAGAAGAGTAGCCATCGTTGGTTTTCAAACAAATAGCGCCGCCACCATCGTTGGTCGACTCGTTGTTGAGAAATTGTGCTTGACCGTAAATCTTAAAATATGCATTCTTTTCAACGTAAAGGCCGCCGCCGTTCGAGTTGGCAATGTTTCCGCTGAAAGTGGCGTTGTTCATGTCGAGCGTTGATTCTTCCAAGTCCAATCCTGCGCCTAAGCTCGCTGTGCAGCCTGAGATTGTTGCATTGTTCAAGTTGATTATCGAGTTAACCAAGCACGAAACACCTCCTCCGCGTTTGGTGGCAGAACATCCGGAAATCGTTGCGTCGTTGAGAATCTCGAGTTTGCCCTTTTCGATGAATGCACCGCCGCCATAGTCGTAGGCTTTGTTGCCCGACAAGGTGAGGTTGCCTAATCGAATTCCGGCATATTTTGCTTGGTCATCGGTTAGTGAATAGCAAGCTAAACCACCACCGCGCCAGGCTTCGTTGCTTGATGCCGACAAGCCCTGTATGTTCAGAAGCGCTTCAGTTCCAAGCACCGCAATAGCCCCGCCGAAACGCGATGCCTTGTTGCCGTCCATTGTCATTGTGCCTGCGAGGTTTTCCTCATATTCGATATTTGCATTGTAAAGGAACACGCCGCCGCCCGACGATTTCAGTCGGTCGCTGCCTGCTCCGTTGAGGGCATCGTAGAACGTAGTCGCCACTATTTGGTCGTCTGCAAATACCGGATTGTCAGGGGTGGGCGAGGCTATGTTGCCATTAATTGTGCCTTTGTTCAAGTAAAAGTTTACGTCAAAGATGCCGGCTTTTGTACCGGATGTTATATCTTCAAAATAGAGACCTCCGCCTTTGACGGTTGCTTTGTTATCATATATCTTTGCGCCGTTAAAATGGGCGTTGAACGAAGACCCTTTGTAAAGCTTACACGAATTTGTTAATTGGAATCCGATAGCGCCGCCATATTGTGCCTTGTTATTATACACTTCCAAGTTTTGGTTCAAGTCGTAGCTGAAAGCCATCGGTGTAGTAAATTCGGTTGTGGAACCACCTGCGTAGCCGTAAATGTGAATGCCACCGCCCATGACTTCTGCGGTATTGTCATGGATTTTGGTTGGTATAGAGTCGAACGTACAGTTGGTTTCAATACGCATTGCTCCGCCTGAATATTTTGTGTAATTTCCGTAAAATTCACAACCTTTTAGCGTGAGCATTGGCTTTTTGGTGGTTTTATTGCCGAATGCATTCCAAAAGATTCCTGCACACGAACAATCGGATGCTTTGTTGTTGTACATTTTAACATTCGTCATCGTGAGATTTCCAACCCATCCTCCGCGAGTTCGAATAAGACCTCCCCATTTCTGTCCGGCATCGGTCTCGGTGCGACCATCGCCTTCCAAAACAGTGCAATCGTGGATGGTCGTATCCTTAATTAATATACCGCATGATGTTGGCGTGTTGCCGTCATAAGTTGCAGACGCTTTTGCTTCATCGCAAAACAGAACCGGTGAATACTTGCCTTTTAAGTTGTAAAATTCGCAATTTAGAATTGTAGTTTTTCCTATTTTATTATCTGCATCTTGAGTGAAATGGTTCCATGGGTTGATTTTTACGGCAGGATTCCAACCGGCGGTGTTTACATTGTTACGAAAAACGACGTGTTGCAGCACTAATGTGCCATCGGATGCCAACATTTCCTCGCTCGTGCCATTGGCAGTGGTCGTTGTTGCACCGCCGTCAAATATTATTCGTTTGTCAGCGCTTCCCTTGATGATTAACGTGTTGTTTGGAAGAACTCTGAAAAAAGAATTCGTGCCACCATTCTTTATTACTACATCTCCAACGTGGTCGTTTGCAACCTCTATAATACAGGTAATTCCCGAAGTGCCTCCGTTTGGGTCTCCAACAAACATACATCCGCCTTCAAATGTAACATCTCCCCAAATGATTATGCGGTACGTATGGTTGCTTGTACTCATTGTTGCGAAACTGCCATCGTTACCTGCACCATGTTTGCTACCATCCCAAAAGTTGTAAACTGTTTCATCCGCTTTCGCTGCAAAGGCGGATAAAAGGCTAAAAATGAGTGCTAAAAATACCCCCCCCCGTTTTATGTTTTATTAACATTTTCATAGTGATAAAGATATAGACGTGTTATGGTGCTTTTTGTTTTTTATAAATTGACAACACGCAAAGATAAAATTTTAGAATTAAAAATGCAAATATTTTGCGAAAATGTTTCAGTTTTGTGCCGATTTGTGCCGTTTTTTTTGATTCGCTGCAATGTCTTGCAAAGTCTCCAACTTAGCATTTGCCAATGAGCAAAATCTATGCAATTTAGCTCATTGGATTGATTTTCAGCAGCAACCCCACCTAGCCGCAAGCGGCAAGGCGGGGTTGCCCGAGTGCCGCAAGCTCTTCGAGCTAGCATCTTGACGACAAACGTTTTTTTGCAGGTACTAAAAAACAACAAAAGCACCGCAACTTGTTGAGCTGCAGTGCTTTTTGTTGTCCAGGAAGGACTCGAACCCTCACAGGCGGAACCAGAATCCGAAG